>JAAVXR010000046.1 GCA_022790755.1 Hespellia sp.
AAGGGGATTAATTTTATTGACTTTTTGCCGATAATAGATATAGAATAGTTAAGAAATGAGTGAAAAAACCATTTGCCAAAAAGTACACTTTTTGGCAAATTTTTTATATTTGATTTCTGAGAAAAAAGTAACTTTTGACACACGAATCATAACTAGATAATTGTGAGACGAATAAATTTGCTGAATATTCTCACAGATTATAGTATCGCAATTATCGCTACCCTTATAAAAAAGCGAGGGAGCCATGAATCGAAAACGCGTAAAAACTGCCATTCTTCTGTTCCTAATATTTCTTGTCGTCTTTTTCTGTAAAAGCTGTTACAACACCCTGAGCAATGCAGAACAGGAGATCTACACATCGCCAAATGAAACCAATACTATCATTGTACAATATGATATTCTCTGCCGACCGACACTTTATAAAAAAACATGGTTTGGAAAAAAGAAGATCTGGGATTATCCAGGAAGCGGATTTATGGAAACCGTACATTTCGGAGTTGAATGGCTATCCGAAGATGAAATTCGATTGAGTTATGAAGATATAAGACACAGTGAGTATGACGAGGAATATGTCATAACGATACCATAATAAACTTGCATGCGCCCAACAATTTTTATTCTGTAGACCAATAACTTAGCTATAACAAAAAAATCGTATCCCGCATATTTACGCATACGGAATACGATTTTTTACTTACTTCTTATCCTCTTTTACCGCCGGCGCAATAGAAACATCCGGCGCATAATATGGAATCAAGGTCGCCTGAACTGCATGATAGAGGTCGGATTTCCCCGGCCAAACCGTACCGATCACGTCGTTATGACGATCCAATTGATGGAACCAAGAGCCATTTACATGGTCGAGCACTTTCTCGTCCAGGTACTGCATAAACTCTGCATATTTCTCCGCATACACTGGTTTTTGTGTCACGCGATAAAGTACTGCGGACGTATTGATCGCTTCCGCGAGCGTCCAGTGCATTCTGTCATGAACGACCGGTTTCCCTTCCCAGTCCGTCGTGTAGACAATTCCCGGCGCGCCATCCGCATTCCACGCATCCGCGACCGCCTGTTTAAATAAATTTTCAGCCGCTTGTATATATGGAGCAGCAAGCTTTTCATCGTCCTTATATGTAGAAAGCGCCCACTGCGTGATCAGCCTTGACCACTCGATACCGTGTCCTGGAGTCGCGCCATAAGGTTTAAACGGATCATCTGGTTTGTCTTTATTACACTCCAGATCCGCTACCCATTCTTTCGTAAAATGTTCCGGAATCCGCCAGTGATTGTCCGATGCCCAACCGATCACATGAGCAATAATCCGTCCGGCTCTTACCCGATATTTCTCTTGGCCGGTAACATCGGCTGCCGCCAGAAATGCTTCCACTGTATGCATATTGGCGTTCAGCCCACGGTAATCATCCATCTCTGTAAACTCCGTATTCCAGGTGTCGCAGGAAAGACCTTCCTCTTCATTCCAAAAACGAAGATCGTATAGCTCCAATGCTTCCTCCAGCAGCTCTTTCGCCCCCGGTCTCCCCGCAAGGCTTCCCGATGACGCCGCCAGTATTACAAACGCATGCGCATAACACTGCTTGGTCGGCAGGACCTCTCCGTCCGCCGTCAATCCTGCGTACCAACCACCATTCTCAGCATCATGAAGTTCGCCATGCAGCCCCTTCAGTGCTGCATCAATCAGCTCCTCGCTCCCCGTATGTCCCAAAAATGATGCCAGACTGTACACATGCGCCATACGGCTTGTGATCCAGGTCTCCCGGTCCCGGTCTTTCCATGGAGTCCCATCATCCCCGAGATAATAAGAGCCTCCTCCCGGCGACGGAAAACGATGCCCAAAATTAACCAATGTGTTGCGGACCTCCTCCAAAAACTTCTTGTTTTCTTCCGTGTCAATCTGATACCTTTCTTTCATAAATCCCCCTTTCCGCCTGTCTTTCAGACTGAAAATCGTTCTACGCAATTCGTTCGAGCTTCAAACGGCCAACACACAAATTAATTTTTCTGTTTTCCACTCTTCTCTCTACAAATATTATACCCGCCCGCCTGGTAAAAATCTACTACTATGAAATAATCCTCCTCTGAAAAAGCTCATGGATCCGATCATCTGCCATTCCCACACGTTTCAAAATACAGCAATAGATCAGCATAATCAGTACATAAGCCGTCTCCGCCAATTCTACATCCAACTGCATATAATTCCCATGGGTAATGGTATTGCGATATTTGACGATTTGGTCAATCTGTTTTCTGTAGATCACCTCTCCCAGAATCGGCTGGTACTCCATAAAACAGTTTTCAATCCGATCCCCCAGCGCGCCTGTCAGATGATTTAGCGTACCAAAAACATAATCGTAATCCTTTTTATCCAGTGAACCGTCTCCATCCCGATGCTCTTTCACTACTTTTTTCAGCTTATCAATTAATTCCTCAAATTCTTTTTCATGCTCTCCTCGAATATCCAGTAATTCCATCTCCGATTCGAGTGAAGAACAGATTTCTCGGATTTTCATACTGGTAACAAGATTTACATCTTCATCATTTTCTGGAAGAAATCCAATCATGAACTGTGGTTTCGCCGTTCTGTTATTCATAATAGAATTCAACAGATGCGCCGTACCCTCTCCCAACTCATTAAAGGTGATACACATATGCATATTCTTTT
The DNA here is from genome assembly GCA_022790755.1 of Hespellia sp. Lineage (GTDB taxonomy): Bacteria > Bacillota > Clostridia > Lachnospirales > Lachnospiraceae > Mediterraneibacter_A. Next base: position 2,681 of record JAAVXR010000046.1, read on the forward strand.
CCGTCTCGATTTTCTCATCATAACGCACAAAACACGATGCGATTTTCTCATAGATTCCCGGAAGTCGTTTGCTTTCCTGCCCCAGAAATATTTCTTCAAACCGTACATTTCGACGGTACGCCATGAATTGACACAGATTCAGAATATAACCAAACATATCGGAAAATGTCTCTACCTTTTGCTCCTCCTCAAATACAAGCTCCAATTCTGTCCCTGAGATTGCAATGGAAGTCCCCTTCTCGGCAGACACATTTTCACTTACGCTTGAACGAACGGCCACGGTTCCCCGCATTTCTTCATTTACCAAAGAATAGACTTGTTGATCATCCTTGTATTGTACCTTGATATGTCCGGATTTGTCATAATCAAAATCTAGCGCAGCATTGAAAAAGAGCTTATTCAGTATCCCGCCGTTAAAAGAAATCGCCCGGTATGTCTCAACATCGGGCGTTCTGCTGATAAAATAGAGCCAGGTATTTATCGTTGCCTGACGCCGGATGGATATATCCTTGCCAGCGTAGATATAGATAAACTTTCCTTCCGTTGTCCGTCCTAAAATAAATCCCTGCTTCACAGAGATTGTTTTTTTCTCTTTCACCTCCATATTTGCATTGATCAAAACACACTGAAATCCATCCAGAACAAATGAAATATTTTCATGATCTATCAAGATTCCATATATTTTTGCTCCATTTCGTTTTGCCCTATTCAAGATTATCACCAACTTTCTTACATTCCTCGCCGCACCATTTCAGTGATGCTCCAAAAAGCATCCCTCCTCATGGGAATAGATGACGCCGACCGCCTGCAAATAGGCATAAATAATAGTAGTCCCCACAAACTTCATACCACGCTTTTTCAAATCCTCCGATATCGCATCCGAAAGTTCTGAGCGAGTTTGCCCTTTTTCGTACACAATTTTCCGATCTGTCCAATGCCAGATATACTCCGAGAAACTACCATACTCCCGTTGTATCTCCCGAAACACTTTCGCATTAGATATTGCAGCCTGAATTTTCCGCTTATTTCGAATGATATCTGGATTCTCCCGCAGCTTTTCTATGTATGCCTCATCGTACGAACAGACTTTTTCGAGATCAAAATTGTCAAATGCCCGCCGAAAGCCTTCCTGCTTATTCAATACACATTCCCACGACAGCCCCGCCTGAAATGACTCCAAAATCAACATTTCAAACAGCTTATGATCATCATACACAGGGACGCCCCATTCTTCGTCGTGATAATAAATATATTTCTCATTCTTCGGATTCGCCCACTGACACCTTGTTTTTCCGTCTTTCCATTCCATTGTCGGATTCCTTTCTTCCACTGAATTAGTTTCTTTCTTCTATGGAAATTTGAAACTCTTTTTTGAATAAATATAGAAGAATCTCCAAACTGTACTGCCATACATTCTGGAGATTCATTTCTTTGTCACCATGTATTTTTTTACACCATTTGCCTATTGGCATAATAACATACGCAAAAATCTTTTTCAATATACATTCATTTTTCTCTGTTCTGATAAAGGAAAAACAAGGCCACAATCATTGTAAGCGCTTCCGCAATCGGTACCGCAAGCCACACCCCCGTCACGCCAAACACTTCTGGCAAAATCATCAATAGCATTGTAATCAATCCAAACGTCCTCAGGAATGATAGAAACGCCGACAGCTTTCCGTTAGATAACGCCGTAAACATAGCCGAAGTAAAAATGTTCCATCCGCAAAACAAAAAGGCAAACGGAAAAATCAAGAATCCGTTTCTTGCAATTTCATAAACAGATGTCCCCTTTTCCGAGAAAATCTGAACCAGGGACGAACCAAACCCAAATGCGATCCCCCAGACAGAGAGCGAAATAATACCAATGAACCGAACACAGATTATAAATACATTCTTTAGCTGTTTCCAATCCTGCTTTCCACAGTTATAGCTGATAACAGGCGCTACTCCCATAGAAAATCCTATGTAAAGAGTGCTCAGCAAAAATTGCGTATAGAGAATGATTGTGACTGCCGCAACTCCATGCTCTCCGAGAAGCTTCATCATAACCCGATTAAACAGAAATGTTGTGACTGCAGTTGCCGCCTGACTTACCATTTCCGAAACCCCATTTGCACAACTTTCTATCAATACGGAACTGCCTATGGTAGGCTTTCTAAAATACAAACCGTCATTTCTGATAAAAAAGAAGAGTATGCCTATGACTGCAGGTATCATATAACCGATACCTGTACCGAGTGCTGCCCCTTTGATTCCCATTTGCAATATCACCATAAAAAGATAATCCAACAAAACATTGACGACACCTGCACTTACTCCCAACACCATACCTATTCCAGGCTGTCCCGCCGTCACGATCAGATTCTGAAAAAGTACCTGCAATATACTGGCAGGTGCGAACAGCAGCAGAATCAAAAGATATTCCTTACAGTATGAAAACAAAGTACTGTTTGCACCAAGCCCCCAAACAATCCTGTCAATAAAAAATGTTCCAAACACCGCAACCAATATCCCCGACAGAACTCCCGCCACAATAATGAGTGTAAAATCCTGCGATGCTCTTATATGCTCCCCCGCTCCCATCTCCCGGGCGACGATCGCGCTCCCGCCTGTTGCAAGCATCGTTCCAAATCCTACAATCAGATTGATGACCGGGCAGACGATATTCAACGCTGAGAGAGCATTTGTACCTACAAAACGCGACACAAAAATTGTATCTACAATCGTATATAATCCCATAAATATCATCATTAAAATCGTTGGAAATGCAAATTTCAGCAATGATTTTATCGTAAAATCTTGCGAAAGAGGATTTTCTATACACCGTCCGTCACTCATACTCTTTATCCTCTGTTTCATTCTTTCGAAATACATGATTATAGGATTCACACTGCGGTTCCTGCAATATCTGATCATGGACTTTGCTTTGCGGTCCCCATAATACTTGATTGTGATGTTCACTTTGTGGCTCTTCTAATATAAAACGCTGTGTCGGATAACCAAACTCAATCAACAATTCCGCTTCGGTAAAACCAAGTCTTTTCCATATTTCGCGATATCCAGTGTCCGCCCTGTCGCCTTCCCGAAAAGTTGTGACACTAATCCGTGGAGAACACACAAGTTCACTCAACACCTTTTCACAAAATGCTTTTGCAATTCCTCTTTTTCGATATTGCGGATGTACGCCCAAGAAATCAATACTTCCCGTCATCTCGTGAAACGCCATTATCCCGATTGCCGTGTCCGCATCCTTCAAAATCAATGCACGTCTGTTTTTGATGTATTCCTGCAGCCGTTCAAGGTATTGCCCCTCATTCAAATATGGAAACCCATCAATCACAAGATGAACCAACTCCATCCATTCTGGAATATCTTCTTCTGTCGCAAATATAATTTTATCTTGCCACTCATTCTTTTCTAAGTTGACCGGATTCTCATTCAAAGCATATCTCAGCTGCAATGGATAAAATTCTTCTTCCTCTCTGTATTGACGGGGAGATTTTTTATACATAGCCTTGAAAACATCTGAAAAGGATTGTTGGCTTTCATATCCGGCAGAGAGCGCTATTTCGAGGATCGATTTGTCGGAAAAGACAAGCAGTTTTGCCGCTTCGGTCAATTGACGACGCTGTACGTAAGTCTGGATCGTCAAACCTACCGTATCGGTAAACATGCGATGCAAATGGTATTTTGAATAATGTACCGCTTTTGCAATTGTTTCCAAGTCCAGTTTTTCGTGCAAGTGACTTTCGATATAATCAATTACAGCCATTACATTTTTGATTTTTCCTGACATTGTAGCCTCCTCTTTACTCTTTGAATTATAATAATAATTGCGATACCAATAAACTTGCTGAATATTCCGACCATATATTCTGTGAGAATCCATTTTGCGCCACGGAATCAAGACCATAGAAGGCAGGAGGGCCATCCCCGACTGTCTTCTGTTCTATTGGGCTTGATGAAATGTCTGGCGCAGTTGGATTTGAACGGAATATATGGTCGGAATATTCTCACAGCTTAGAGTATCGCAATTACCTATGAATTATAACAGGTTTCTCTACCTTTCTTTTCATATATCTTGCGGTTTGAGGATCATTTGCCTGATAGTTATATCTTTCTTTGCAGTAAAATAAAGAAAGACGATACAGTCCTTATAGTTGGGACCATATCGTCTGATTGAAGAGAACTGGGGAACCTTAGCCCACAAGAAAAGAACGCCTGCATTTCTGCAAGCGACTATGTAATAATAGATATTTTATCATTTTCCCAATGCCGGGAAAATGATGTTGCTATTCGTCAAGCATAAGTTTTTTACGTTCTTTTTTTAGTTGCTTTAACTGTTCACGCTCAATTTCGGAAATACTTTTCTCAGGGGTAGGTAAATCCTCCGGCATCGTACCACCAATTTTTTCAATCGTTTCCCGGACTTTTTTCCCCACAGTGTAATGAATAGAGCTGGCCTCGTCCAATCCCTGAGGTTCGTCACGGCGCATTTTTGCTTCTGTTTGTGTAATGCGGAATAGATTTGCACCTAATTCCTCACTGCCCATGTGGTCTAATATCTTTTGGTCACACAGAAGTTTTTTCCGAGCGTGAATATCTGCAACACGCAAACCACCATACAATCCCATATATCCGGCATTTTGAAATTCTGCATACTCTTCCTGCTCTGTAATACCTGCACGATGAGCGGCATCAGCAAGCATAGAATTCCAGCTTTTAACTTCGCCACGGATTACCAAGCGTTTATTATCTTCATCAAGCTGATTAAATGTATCGGCAATCTCCTGCCTGCGGGTCTGGATGGCAAAGTAGGTTTGCCCGACAGCAATAACTTCCTTACGCGGGTCACCGTTCTGTACAATAAGATAGCAGGCATAACGAGACAACATATAGTCTTTTGTCTTTCGCTGTCCTCCCTTGCCTATTTCAATCATTTTCCCGATCTCGGAAAAATGATCCGTAATCTCAAAACCACTATTTCTGCAAGCCAGCATCGCCTTGTCAATTACTTTACGGAAATTATCCCATTTAGCATATTCCAACACTGGAGCAAGCTCGCGGGCATACCAAAATTCAATGCCTTCATCAGTTGTATGCTTTATATCCTCAAATCGTTGATATTCTTTTGCTTTTAAGTCTGCCATGTCATCACCGCCTGGACAGAGTATAACACATACTTCGACAAAAAGATACCATATTTTATACACCATAAATCGAACCAAATTCAAATACCTACATCTTATCAATCTCCCCATCAAATCTGCCAAACCGCCGCAGCAAGCGCACTAATGGCGAATAGAGCACAAACATCACTACAAAATTAGCGACACAGTGTACTAGATCCCACGGTATCCCGGCAATCCACCAGCCAAAAGCCACCTTCAGTCCACCCATCACCAGGTACGTCAATGAGCATAGCGGACCAAACAATAATCCAAATATTGCCGAAAATACGCTCCAAAACCATTTTGAATCTATTTTTCGAAAAAAATATGCCGCAATTCCCAGAATCGGCCATACATACAGGTACATAATCGTCCAAAGTCCAACTCCCCAAAAGACGCATTCCAGTAAGACAAAGACAATAATCGCATAAATCGTTTTCACACCAAAACAAACTGTATACACAATGATCATCAAGGAAACAATTTCCACATTGGGTATCATCGCCAAAGCCAGTTTCCCCACTTCGAGACTGCATACCATCATTCCCAAAAGCACGATATCCCTGACCGAAAGTTTCTTTCCTGCCTTTTTATCTCTCATGTTACTCAGTCCATACTTCGTATCGAATCTCATAGGCAGCGCCATCTGCTACCGGCTGCTTTTCAAATCCATAATTACCATATTCTCCATCCACATAAATCGCCCAGTAAGCGCCATCCGCATCATAATCTGCTGTCACCCCATTTACAGCATCAATATAAAAACTTGTACCATCATAGTGGCCATCAATCTCCAACTCCTCAATCTCATCCGTCACATCCCTCAAGTACTCTGCATCCGTCCGAATCTTGTAATCGTCCTGGCTTCCATCATCATACACAACACTTACCGTGATCGCCTTACTTCCCTGAGAAGTTTTCTGTTTGAAAACCATATACATCACAATTGCCGCTATCACGAGAATCGCTAATAAAATAATCGCAAGAAAAATTTTATTTTTGGATTTTGTATCATTTGTTTTCATTCTCAATCTATCTCCTTTTCTCTTCTGCTTATTTAGATAATTGCGAAACCAATAAACTCGCCGAATATTTTGACAATATGTTCTGTGAGAATCCATTTTGCTCCATGGAATCAAGACCATAGAAGACAGGAGGGACGCTCCCCGACTGTCTTCTGTTCTATTGGGCTTGGTGAAATGCTTGGCGCAGTCGGATTTGAACGGAATATATTGTCAGAATATTCCCGCAATTTAGAGTTTCGCAATTGCTTATCTGGATTCGGGTGTCAAAAGATACTTTCTCAAAATGTACCCTGCAAATTGCACGAAATGTATTCGGAATTGTGACTGCGCAGGACCTTAGCGCTTCTTAAATGTTCTGTCAAGTTACAGCAATTCGGCGGCACGGATGCCGACGAAAGCCCGATCTGCGCCATGGACGGCGCATTGAGGGCGGTTGCGTCTCCTTTTTAATCATTTTTCATCAGAACATTTTAGAAGCACTTAGATCCGTAGCTTGGAACAATGAAGAATACGTTTTGTGCAATTTGCCAATACCTATTAGGAAAAATAGCTTTTGACACCCGAATCCTATCTGCTTATTATAGACACTCACAATAAAATAATCCTTTACTACGGCTTAAACACTGCTGTAGTAAAGGATTTATACCCAAAATAAATGAAATTAATACACTTTGCACAAACGAATCCTGCTAATCTGCACGTATCACCAATTACTCGTGGTTTAAAACAATAGTTTTCGTACAACGATAAGGCAGGTTTCCCGACTGAAAGATCATCGCATTCACCATCTTCCCAGTATCCCAGTGATATATCGGCTTCTGCATTTCTAATTACGGTGACGAGTTCGCACAGGACTTACACCTGTTTCCCTTTTCCCAGAAACAAATCGTATTCGAATGGTTCCGGCACCTTATCGCTACATATTCGATTTTCGTTATTCTAACATATTTCTTTGCTATTCCAAATAATACTTCTTAAACAACTCAATTAAACATAGTTTAACCGAATTATGATAAAAATTCAATAACAGATGCGATGGCCGGACCTCCACCTACACATAAAGACGCGGCTCCGTATTTAATATTCTGTCTTTTCCCCTCATAAAGAAGACTCACCATGATACGGATGCCAGTCGCACCGACCGGGTGACCAAGCGCAATACCGGAACCATTCAGATTCACTTTATCCCGGCTAAGTTTCAACTCACGTTCACATCCTATAAACTGAGCCGCAAAGGCTTCATTGATCTCAAAGTATTCGATATCATCCAGTGTAAGACCGGCATATTCTACTGCTTTCGGCAAAGCATACACAGGACCAAGCCCCATATACGCCGGGTCCACGCCAAATGACGCCGTACCGATGATTTTAGCCATTGGCTTTACATGATATTTCTCTACCGCTTCCTCGCTCATGAGCAGAAGGGCTGCCGCGCCATCATTGATTCCAGATGCATTTCCTGCAGTCACGGTTCCATCCTCTTTAAATACGGGACGAAGCTTGCCAAGCGTTTCCAGGCTACTGTTTTTCGGATGCTCGTCTTTTTCTACTACGGTAACCCGTCCTTTGCGGTCCGTAATGCTCACAGGCACGATCTCGTCATCAAACTTACCATCTGCCTGCGCTTTTAAAGCCCTTTGATGGCTCATATAGGCCAATTCGTCCTGTTCCTGACGTGTAATATGATATTTTTCCGCAATATTTTCTGCAGTTCTTCCCATATGATAATTACAAAGAGCACAATTCAAACCATCATAGGTAATCGTATCGATCAGTTTCTGATCCCCAGATCTAATACTGCGGGCATTGGTCAAAACATACGCTGCATTTGACATACTTTCCATACCGATCGCCAGACCCACATCTGTTTTTCCCAACATGATCTGCTGACTGAGCACTTCCATTGCGCGCATGCCGGAACCACATTGCTGGTCAATTGTGCAAGCATAACCGCTTTCAGGAAATCCACATTTTATCTGAATCTGACGAGCCGGATTTCCTTTCTGGCCGCCTTTATAAATCATCCCCGCGACAATTTCCTGCACGCAATCTTTCTCAACATTTGCCCGTTTCATCACTTCTTCTGCAACAATACTTCCAAGCTCTACCACACTTAACGGAGAAAGCGCTCCGCGAAAATCACCGATTGGAGTTCTCGCCGCTGATACAATATATACCTCTCTCGTTTCCATTTGTCACCTCTCTTATCATTCTTCATGAAATGAAATACCCTCAATAATATCTGCCGCCACATCATATGGTGTAATTTTATTCTTCGTGTAAAAAACAAGTTCTGCTTTTTTGCTTACGATTCCCTTGGTGATATCCATCATCTTTTCTAAAATTTCGGATTCAATTTCGATATTGATTCTTCTCCTGGCCTTTTCCTCTCTTCTGGCGTATTCTTTCGGAACAACGCTTGCTATGGCATCCATCAGCTCATCCAGCCCTTTTCCATCACTTGCCACAGTATTGATAATTGGAGGGCGTTCTCCCAGAGGAATATCTCCAAAAGAAAACCTTAATTGATTTGTAAAAAGCTCCGCATCCGGATGATCCGATTTATTTACAATGAAAATATCTCCAATTTCCTGTATGCCGGCTTTTGCCATCTGAATGGAATCACCAAATCCAGGCACCAGAGCCACCAAGGTCACATCGACAAAATTCGTGATTTCCGTTTCGTCTTGTCCCACACCCAGACTTTCCACAATAATCACATCAAAATCAAATGTTTTGAACAAATACAAAACTCGTTTTGTTCCCTCAGATATTCCGCCGATACAACCTCTGCTGCCCAAACTGCGAATAAATACATTTGAGTCTGTACTATGTGCTCCCATGCGAACTCTATCTCCAAGCACAGCCCCTCCGGAAAATGGAGAACTTGGATCGACCGCAATCACGCCAACTTTTTTATCCATCTTTCGATATTCTGTAATAATCTTATCGGTTAATGTGGATTTACCGGCCCCTCCGGGACCGGTAATTCCAATAATAAGAGCGTGATCATTCATATTTTTATAGGCTTCATTCAGTAGCTCCTGCCAGCCTTTTCTACGGTCTTCAATGACAGATATTCCCTGGGCAAAGGCTCTACGATCTCCCGAAAGTATTTTATCCATTAACTGCTGCATATTACTTCTTTCCATAGGCACCTCTTCGTCCAGTTTTTTCACTGAAAATTGTTAGTCTAATTTATCTTTCATATAATCCTGAATAAACTCTACAGTCTTTTCAGCCGGATATCCGGTACCAAATGCACCGACAACACCCATAGCCTCCAACTGTTCTCTATCACTATCCGTAATGATTCCGCCACAGATCACGTGAATATCGTTCTCCGCTCCCTGTGCTTTTAAACCATCCATCAATTTTTTACAGATAATAACCAGACTGCCTGTTAAGTCTGATACAGAGATGAAATCAACATTCTCATTAATCGCAGCATTGACAACACCTTCTTCACTCTGAAAACGTCCGGTATAAATCGTTTCCATTCCGGCATCACGATACACAGTCATCATTGTGAGAGCGCCTCTTTCATGAATGTCACAACCCACCTTTGCCACTAATATTCTAATTTTTCTCATGATAAATACTCCTTCAATGCTTCTTTTACATAATCTGGGGTTGGCAATGTATTCATTGGATCATAGCCGATATCATAACCAAGACGAACGATACCAACCATTTCACCCATCGTCATACCTTCTGCAATACCATCAATCATGGCTCTTGAAACGTTTCTACCTTCCTTTGTATCCAGATATAACCTACGGAAACAATCATAAAGTTTTTCTGTATTTCTTGTGGCTTTAAACTCATTTAATTCCTGAATCTTATCCGTACGCATCTGTTCTGTCGGAACTTTATACGCACAGTTTTCGATCTCTTTATTAATAGGACCGGACTCTCCCTTAAAGGAGTTTACACCAATGATTAACCGCTTGCCTTCTGCTTTTTCTCTCTGAATCTTCAAACGATTCTCTTCCATAACCGCATTGAGCCATCCGGTCTCCAGACATTCATAAACACCGCCTCTTTCTTCGATCTCATCCAGGAATTTCTGACACTCTTTCTCAATCTTATCGGTCATCCATTCTAAGTAATAAGAACCGCCCAAAGGATCGGCTACCAAAGGTACATTCGCTTCATGTGTGATAATATGCTGTGTATCCAAGTTAAACATTCTAGCTTCATAGGACGGAAGACCTACGGCCTCATCAATACTGGATGCATCAATAGAACCAACTCCGCCAAGCACACAGCTTAAGATCTGAAGCGTAACACGAGCTGCATTGTTCAAAGGCTTCTGCCACTGAAGCGACAATCCGGAAGTGCGGATACCAATCTTTAACATCATAGCCTTCGCGGTGGTTGCGCCCAGCTCATCTTTCGCGATATGCGCCCACATACGGCGAATTGCTCTGAATTTTGCAATCGTTTCAAAGAAATCGGACTCTGCATCCAGAGAACAGATCATACTACCAAAATCATCAATGGAAATGCCTCTCTCATTCAAGTCTCTGATTGTCTGTCTGGCGATTGCTAAAACCATACCGATTTCCTGATAAGCATTCATACCGCCCTGGCATGGATCTACGCCGTTTGGTGCAATTGCTTTCCATTTCGGCGTATGCTTCATCGCATATTCGATATGATCCAGGCAGACACGACGGTTAATCTCCGTCGGCCAATCCGGTGAAGCATAAACAAGCTTTGCACGAATCGGATCGGCGATTCCATTTCCTTTCAGTTTTGAAACATCGAGTCCTCTTTTTTCCATCATGGCAACAATCATACCATGGAAGAAAATGGAACAGGAAACATTCTGATGTGCCAATTCAAATGTCACACCTTCCAGAGGAATTCCCTCCAGCATTTTTTCATAAACGTTAATCGCGTAAGTCGACATTCCTCCGCACATCATACTGTTCCATGAAGCTGAATGATCCGGGTCAATACCCGATTGAATAGGCAGGTCGGAAAGAAGACGGAGATCATTCATCCCATTCTTTATGTAATCACGGAACGCTTCATTTGTCTCTTCCGGGGTTGCATAGCTTACAATAAAGGATTTTAACCATAAGCGGTTTCTGTACATTTCTTTATAAAGACCACGGGTAAAAGGAAAACACCCCGGATCTCCCAGATCCTCATCATATTGATCATCTGCGATATCCTCTGGTTTGTAAACGGTTTTTACTTTAATATGACTTTGTGTTGCGTCACGAACCAATCCATCTGCGTCACGGTCAAGATTAATTTCTTCTTTCCGGTTCTCAGCCATATGCTACCTCCTCGTATTATTGTTCTATTTTCTATTTAAAATTTCGTGTTATATAATTTTTCAAACTCATCTTTCAGCTGATCTCTGAAATTCGGGTGAGCGATATTAATCAACTCTCTGGATCTTTGTTTCAAAGTTTTACCCTTAAGATGTGCAATACCATATTCTGTCACAACGTAGTTTACGTCATTTCTGGAAGTGGTAACAGCCGCGCCATGATCTAAGAACGGAACAATCTTGGAAATCTTTCCGCCCGCTGCTGTAGATGTACAAGCAATGATGGATTTTCCGCCCGGACACATGGTTGCTCCACGTACAAAGTCTACTTGACCGCCAACGCCACTAATCTGTCTAGGTCCAACACTTTCTGAACAAACCTGACCAAAGAAGTCAACCTGTACACAGGAATTTACAGAAATCACTTTATTATTTTGACAGATCACTCTTGGGTCATTCACATAAGTAATCGGAGCCATATAGATGCTCGGGTTATCATCCATAAAATCATACAATCTCTGAGTACCCATAGCAAAAGCGGCAACCAGAAGTCCTTCATTTAAGCCTTTCTTCTTTCCATTTAAGACGCCCTGTTCTACCAATGGAACAATACTGTCTGAAAGCATCTCACTATGAAGACCAAGATCTTTCTTTTTATCCATAAATAAAAGTACGGAATCCGGAATTGCTCCGATACCTAACTGCAATGTGGAGCCATCCTCTACAAGAGAAGCACAATGCTCACCGATTGCTTTTTCTACATCCGTGATCTTCGTAGGTGGAAGTTCAATCAACGGTCTGTCCGTCTCCACAACATAATCAATATCTGAAATATGTACGAAACAATCTCCGTGGGACCGAGGACACTGCGCATTTGCCTCAACAATTACCATTTTTGCTGTTTCTACAGCATGTCTTGCATAGTCAACGGACAATCCCAGGCTGACATAACCATGTTTATCTGGTCTTGAAGTCTGAACAATCGCTACATCTACCGGCAGCGGACCATCAAAAAAGGTTGGCATCTCATAGAAAAATCCAGGCGTAAAATCACCTCTTGGCCCGTTAATTGCTTCTCTTGTCTTTCCACCGGCACAAAATGTATTATGTCTGAAATGTTTCGCATTCTCCGGCAGACAATACTCTGCTTTTCCAAGCGGAATGTAATGAACGATTTCTACATTCTCATACTGCTCTTTGTTTCCCACCAGAGCGTCCGTAATCGTTGTCGCTTCACCGGCAGCATGGGAAAAAATCAGACGATCTCCTGATTTAACATGTTTTACTGCTTCTTCTGCCGTCACACATTTTTTACGATACTCATCTCTCCAATTCATAGTTACTACCTCCATTGTTCTTATTTACGAATATGAAAATGATACTTTGTATCTTAATATCTTAATAGTAAAACAGAATATTTCTTGTGTCTAATTCCTTAAAATCATCATAAACTATACCTGATGTTATAGATTTTTCTGTGATCCGATATCGCAAATCTGTGAAATTTTATTTTTCGATCCCCAATCTCTCTGGAATTCCTCTGTCAAAAGGATGTTTTTCTTTACTGATACACGAAATATAGTCAGCTGCTTCCTGTAATGCTTCCGTCGGATGGTATCCATTCATCACGACTTCCAGTTTTTCCGGACGATTCTTTAAAAACTCTATCAGACGTTCTTCTGGAAGCATTCCATAATTCACCGCGTGAAGTGCCTCGTCAAGGAATAAAAGATCATATTCTTCTTTTACAATTCTATCACAAATGCTTTCAAACGCGTTTTCATAAAAATCCCGGGCATCTTTTTTCTCTTGATCTGTCATCTGAAACACAAATTTCGCACTATCCAGACCATCTATCACTGTAATGTCCGGTATTTTTCTCATAATATTCAATTCACTGGAATCGTTCTTCTTTAAAAACTGAAAAATCAACACTTTCATCCCCGCTCCTGCTGCACGAATACACAAACCCATACCACAGGTCGTTTTCCCTTTTCCATCACCATGGTAAATATGTACTAATCCTTTTTGCATAGCTTTTTCCTTCTCCTTTTCACCATTTTATTGATATTTTTAATATATAAACATCTTTAATCCATGTAAAATAATTATTTTTCATATCTTGTATAATGAAATGTGATTATTTACATACAGAAAATACGTTACCAGCACATTTCCTTGCACCCTTAGGTAACAAAAAGGGATTTATTTTCAATTCCATTGAAAATAAATCCCTTCTGACAGATTGAATAATTAATATTCATTCAAAACAAAACGGCTGATAACCATCTTGTTAATCTCTGAAGTTCCTTCGCCGATGGTCATCATCTTAACATCGCGATAGAAACGTTCTACATCATATTCTTCGCTTATTCCATTCGCGCCAAGAATCTGTATTGCATCGCGACATACTTCATCCGCCATCTCTGTAGCATACAGCTTACACATAGCAGCTTCTTTTGAGAACGGTAACCCAGCATCTGCAAGTTTTGCAACGTTGTAGCACATACAACGGGCAATTTCCACTTTCTGTGCCATCTCTGCAATTTTAAAGGAAACTCCCTGGAATGCTGTGATTGGTTTTCCAAATGCATATCTATCTTTCGCGTATTTTACTGCACGCTCCAAAGCACCCTGCGCGCCGCCGATACTGAATGCAGAAACCATAATACGGCCTTCATCCAGTCCTTCAAGGAAAATAGGAAGTCCGCGATGTAATTCACCAACCAGATTTTCCTTCGGTACACGACAGTCACTGAAGAAAAGCTGACCTGTTGAGGAAGCTCTAACGGACATTTTTACTTCTTTTTGACCAACCTCAAAACCTGGCGCATCACTCGGAACGAGAATTAAGCTGATGCCCTTGCTGCCTTTCGCCTCACGGTCTGTTTTGCAGGCAACCAGATAATACTTTGCATCCCCGGCATTTGTGATCCAGCTCTTGGAACCGTTAATTACCCACTCATCTCCATCCAAAACCGCATAAGTTCTTGTTCCGCCCGCATCAGATCCAGACTGCGGCTCCGTTAATGCAAAGGAAAGAATATTTTTTCCTTCTACCGCGCCAGGAAGGATCATCTGTTTTTGCTCCTCTGTCGCATGACGAATCAGAGGTCCCATTCCAAGATCTATATGTGACTGTACAGAAATAGAAAGTGAGCAGCTATTTCTGGCCAATTCTTCCAGTACCAGTACACCGGATAAAACACCCATACCCAGTCCGCCGTACTCTTCCGGCACACGTGTCCCAAGGAGTCCTAATTCTCCAAGCTTCTCAAGCAGCCCTTCCGGAAATTCGTGGTTACGATCCATTTCCAAGGCAATTGGAGCGATCTCTTTGTCGGAAAACTCACGTGCAAGATCTCTGACGTCGCGCAAATCGTCATCTAACATAAAATCTGCAAAATTGTTGTTCATTTTAAACCTCCTCTTTTCATTTTATAGGCAACCTCAATTTGCCTCTCAGTTTATTTGTACACTGTGATTTTAACACGTCATTTCGTCTCTTGTATAATTCCTATTTTTTATAGAATTCCATACCTAAATGCATAAAATCATGGCAACCACTATTTGTTTGATCGTCTCCAGATCTTCATTTTCTCTGCCTCTTTTATCAGTTCATCTCTGAAATCCGGATGTGCAATGGAAATTAAAGCCTCCGCTTTCTGCCATACGGAAAGGCCCTTGACATTCACCTTGCCATACTCTGTCACCACATAGTGAACATTAGCCCGCGTATCGGTAACGATGGTGCCATTTTCCAACGTCGGTCGAATTCGTGACTGCAAATTCCCATCTCTCCCCTTGAAGGTGGAGGAAAGACAGATAAAGCTCTTGCCTCCCTTTGAGAGATAAGCGCCAAGCACAAAGTCTAACTGTCCACCTGCCCCACTGATATGTTTTACTCCTGCGGATTCTGCATTCACTTGCCCAAAAAGATCAATGTCTACCGCATTGTTAATCGAAATAAAGTTGTCTAGCGCGGCGATCGAACGGATGTCATTCGTATAATCCACCGGAGCGCTCATCAGCTCTGGATTCTCATTCATATAATCATACATTTTTTTGGTACCGGCGCCAAAAGCATAGACCTGTCGGCCGCGGTCAATACTTTTCTTCGTTCCGTTAATCTTGCCGGCACGTGCAATATCGACAAAGGCATCCACATACATCTCGGTATGTACCCCAAGATCTTTTAAATCCGATTCCGCGATCAAAGATCCAACAGCATTGGGCATACCGCCGATACCAAGCTGTAGACAAGCCCCATCCGAGATCTCTTCTACGATCAGATTTGCAACTGCCTTATCAACGTCTGTCGCCGCTCCTCCTGCACCCATCTCACTGATTGGCGGATGATCCCCCTCTACAATATAAGTAACATCCGAAATATGCACGCCGCATTCTGTTCCCCCCAGACAGCGAGGCATATTCTGATTTACCTCGACAATAATATGCTTTGCGGTCTCACACATTGCGCCAAGATGAGAGGCATTCGGCCCAAAATTGAAAAAGCCGTGCGCATCCATTGGGGCAACCTGGAACATTGCCACATCTTCCGGTCGCGCAAACTCCCGGTAATAGCGTGGCAGCTCTGAATAGCGAAGCGGCGCATAATAAGCACAGCCACGTGCCGCCAACTTACGCTCAATACCAGACATATGCCAAGAATTCCACGTGAAGTGCTCACCTGCATCCTCACGCTCAAAAATTGCCAAAGGTTTTAACAGGATACCTCCGCGCAGGTTGATATCCGTCAATTCATCTGTACGTTTCGCCAACGCCCGGTCTAGGGTATCAACCGTATTCACACACCAACCATAATCCACCCAATCACCGGATTGAATAAGTTCCACCGCCTTATCTGCGGATACAAGCTTCTGTTTATATTCCTGTAAATAGTCCATTAAAATACCTCCCTGATATAATGAATAATTATGAAATACATAAAATTGCGGAATTGGTTATTTCTTTTTTATTCTGTTATAATAAATTTAATTTCTACATAAATTTATTTGCGAGGTAAAACGAAAGATATGAAAAAAATTCCAATTCTCAATTCTATGAAAAAAACAAGAAATACTCCTTATTTGAAAAACTATACGTTAAATTACACGAACTCCCTAGGAAATGAAAAAATTTATGAGATGGTCAGCAATTTTGATCATGAATGTCTGGAGGATATCGGTAAACAAGTCTCTGGTGTTGCCATCGCTGGTCGACACAATGATCAGATCCTTTTGTGCAAGGAATTTCGCATGGGTGTGAATCAGTTCGTTTACAATCTGCCTGCCGGTCATATAGATGAAGGGGAGGATGCAGAAACATGTGCACGGAGAGAACTTTATGAGGAAACCGGCCTCTCCATCCTTAAAATTCTTGACATTCTCCCGCCTTCTTACGCCGCACCTGATTTCAGCGACATCCTTTCCTGGACGGTATTCGCCGAGGTGGACGGAGAGTTCTCAGACCACACCGGAGCCGACGAATGGATTGAACCTGGATTCTATACCAGAACACAAGCGGCAGAGCTTTTGAAAACATCCAAATTTACGATAAGAGCCCAACTGATCACCCATTCCTTTATTCACGAAGTAAACGACTGATTTACGAAAACAGGTCAATCACCAAAAGCAATTGACCTTCTATATCATAGACTCATTATTAAAGAGAATGCCCGCTACAAAGCGGGCATTTTTGTCGTTTTATCCTCTTAATAAATTCGGCAAGAACATTACAATCGACTCAAAATTCGAAAGGATTAAAACGACTACAATTGCTATACCAATTAACGCAAACAAGTGCTTGTTAATTACAAAGCCAACTGGCTGGTTCCGTAGTCTTGCAGCTACGTATAGATTCAGTCCCAGTGGCGGCGTTATAAAACCAATCGCCAGGTTTACACACATGATTACACCGAACGCTACCAGATTAATTCCAAACTGATTACACAACGGAACCAGCATCGGGGTAACAATCAGGATTGACGCACAGGTCTCCATAAATGTACCAATGATCAGCAACAAAATATTTACCAACAGCAAGAATACATATTTGTTTGTTGTAAAAGACGTAATCGCCTCCGCTATATGTAACGGAATCTGCTGTCTTGTCATAACATAGCCATATCCTGTCGCCGCTGCAACAATCAACATAATATAAGCGCCGCTGACGGAACTTTCTTTCAAAACAGTATAGAAACTCTTTAAGTTGAGCTCCCGATATATCAGGAATCCAACAACGATACCATACACAGAAGCGACTGCCGCAGCCTCCGTTGGAGTAAAGATTCCTCCATAGATACCACCAAGAATGATAACTGGCATCAGAAGCCCCCATACCGCCTCTTTAAATGTTTCCCATACTCTCTTCGCCTCAAACTTATTTTGAGATTTTACATGCTTTTTACCATAAAAGTAAGAGTAAATAGAGAACAATAATGTCAATACCACACCTGGCAGAATTCCACCAGTAAAGATGTCTGCGATAGATGCTCCAGAAGTATTTCCATAGACCACCATAGGAATACTTGGCGGAATAATGGAACCCAGGATACCTCCGACAGCGATGGCTGCCAAAGCAAATTTCTCCTCATAACCTTCCTCGATCATCGCCGGAACCATAATACTTCCAATCGCAACTACCGTTGCAGTTGCAGAACCGGAAATAGCTCCGAAAAACATACATACCAGGAAAGACACAATGGCCAGTCCTCCTGGAAGCCAACTGAAAAGTGAGCCCAGGAAATCACAGAGCCTTTTTGATACACCCGTTTTCGCCATCAGACCACCGCAAAGAATAAATAGCGGAATCGCCATCAGAGAAAACACATCACAGCCTGTATAGAACTTCTGAGCAATAGACACCAGAGGTACGTTCGTGTAAATCATTAATGGAATCAGGGACCCCAGCGTAAGTGCCATAGCAATTGGAACTCCCAAGAACGCACATGCAAAGAAAATAACAAAGATCATTACTGTACACCCATCCATTTATGCACTCACCTCCTCTTTCGTCTCATCTTTCTTTCCTACTAGAATAATATCCTTTACCATATTCTTTATCTGTTCGATAATAGATAACCCAAAACCAATTGGTAAGGAAATATACACCGTGTAAAACGGAACTTTCATCAATGGTGTAAGCTGAATGTTCCCTTGCATGGTACTCCATACCCAACTGGCTGTCAGATAAAATAACCAAACAATTACTCCAAGAGTGATAAAGGACACCGCAATATTTAATACTTTTTGTACCTTTTCTGGCAACATTTGAATCAAAACATCTACACCGACATGCGCCTTCTCTCTCGTCGCAACCGCTACGCCGACATAGATACACCATATCATAAGATATCTGGATAACTCATCACTGATAGAAAATGGAATTCCGATGCTTCGCAACACTACCGCCATAAAAACAACAATACACATGGCGAGCAAGGAAATCGCTGCAATAACTTCTTCCGCAGTGCAGACAACCTTATCAAATACTTTTAAAGCTTTCATCAACTACTTTCCTTTCTCCTTGGATCGGACAGCGTATTATTTTGCCGAAGGATCCATATCCTTAATCTGCTGATAGATGTCAGGATCGATCAATTTGTCTTCACCCACATATGCTTCCTCAATAGCCGGAACCATAGCATCTTTCCATTCTTGTGCATCCACTTCAACGATCTCACAACCTGTATCTTTGATCTTCTGAAGCATCTCTTCATTGTATTTCTGAGATTCTTCTCTTTGCCAATCTCTTGCTTCTGCCGCTGCTTCTCTAACTACCTGCTGTAAATCTTCATCCAGGCTGTCATATGTAGCTTTGCTCATCAATAACGGAGCTGCTGCATAGAAATGGTTTGTTGCAGCAATATAAGGCTGAACCTGATCAATATTGTTAGAACCAATAACGGCTGGTGTAAGGCCTGTAGCATTCAGAGTACCATTCTGAAGTGCAGTGTATACTTCAGAGAATGCCATTGCGATACCGTTTGCTCCCAGGTTATTATAAGCATCTACCTGCATCTGACTTTCCAGAGAACGAATCTTAACGCCCTTCATATCATCCGGATGCTCTACTCTGGAATTACAAGAAATATAATAGAAACCATTCTCTAAAAATTCAAGACCAACCAAATCATAGTTCTCCAGGTTGTCCAGCATCGTTCTACCAATTTCACTATCCAATACGTCATAAGCATGTTCTGTATTACTGAAAACATACGGGAAATCGAAAACCTCGAAATCGTGTGTAAAGTTGGACAACGGAGCCGCAGAAATTAATGTAAAATCTACAGAACCCATCTGAAGCGCTTCTACAACATCACGCTCATTTCCAAGTTGAGCACTTGGATAAACCTCAAGAGAAATTCTTCCGTCAGATTTCTCATTCATCAATTCGCCAAACTTCACACATCCTGTGTAATATGGATGCTCTGTTGGAAGGTTCACACCACAAGTCCATTGATACTCCGCATCGCCGCTTCCTGATGACTCTGTTTTCTCTGTATCCGCTGTGTTTCCCTTTCCACCGGAATCCTTAGAGCCGCCGCATCCACTTAATAATCCCATAACCAGGACACCTGATAAAACAATAGTTGCGATCTTCTTAAACATAATAACTTGACCTCCTTATTGAAAAATTTGTTTAAATAGATTATATTAATAATTATATTAGAAAATCTACCCCTTGTATAATTGCATTAAATCATAGATTTTATAACTAATTTTCATAATAATTCCAATCACTAAGTTACTCTAAAGAGATATAGCTCACGCAACCTCTTATAGGGTTATCACAAACTTTCTATAATAGAGTGAATAATACTTATGAACCAATGATTCTATGTTCCTGGAAATAATATTATGAATCATAAATTTAATAACTAATACTCATAGTTCCACTTCATTGAAGCCATCACAATTTGATATTTACATTTTTACAAAAGGAAACGGAGGTTAATTATGTACACATTGAATTGGAAACAATTGGAATATTTTATCACTCTTGCTGAAATTCAGAATTACACCAAAGCTGCATCTGTTCTAAACATTACACAACCCGCCCTAAGTCGGGCTATCAATAATCTCGAACAAAGTATTGGTATTCCGCTTTTTGAAAAAAGTGGACGGGGCGTCAAACTAAATTTTTATGGACATATCCTATTTCAACATCTCCGTATTGCACGTGATAAAATCTACGAAGGAGAACGGGAAGTACGCTCTCTTATTTCATCTGATAAGGGACATATTTCTGTTGGTTCTCTATATACTCTCGGTATTAACTTTCTCCCTCTACTTCTGCGTGATTTCAATAAAGAATATCCCCAGATCACTTTTTCTTTGTATCAGCATCCAACGCGCGTATTGTTAGAACAGCTAAATAACAATGAGATAGACATCTGTTTTTGTACAGATTTCAACAAGGAAATGCTCTCAGATCATTTGAGAAAAACCATCATTTCAACTGAACCACTTTATATGTTAGTACCTCGTACACATCCCATGGCAGGACAAAAATCCGCCAACCTATGTGATTTCAAAGATGACACCTTTATTCTCTTTAATAATCTCACTTTATTCCACGGAGAATCTCTGACCCTCTTTTCCAAGGCTGGATTCTCACCACGCGTTGCCTATGAAGCCAATGAGGATTCGACCGTAGCCGGATTCGTTGCCGCCGAATTGGGCGTTGCGCTAATCCCTCCGATTTATGGCGTCAATATGGAGCAATGCGTTCCTATAGCACTCAACGACCCTGATGCATTTCGCACCCTGTGCATGATATATAAATCAGAAAATGAATCCATCCCCGTTGTCAACAAATTTCATAACTATGTGATATCCTGGTTGGCAGAAAACCGAGATAAGATTGCACCTAATTATTACAAATAATGCACCATTGAATCAAGCCCAGCAAAACGGAAGATAGGACTATTCCACAACTATCTTCCGTTTTACTAGGCTTGAAAAATACTTGGCGCGGTAGAGTTTGAGCAAAATATATTACAAGCAATTATTATTAAAATGATTACAGTTCCTCATAATTCATATTAAATTCTGGTTTTCTTTTTTCAAGAAAAGCGGATATACCCTCTCCAAAATTATACTGTATGTTATTATGATATAATAACTTCGCCTCAAATTCAAGACCATCCTCTAAAGTCATCTCTAATCCACCATTTACACAGCGTTTTGCAACTGAAATAGCATTTACTGGATACTGTATTATTTGTTCCGCCAACTCGTATGCTTTTTCCATCAGTTTTTCTATCGAACAAATATCCGATATTATCCCATATTTTTTTGCCTCTTCAGCATTTATTTTTTCATTTAGCAACAGCATACGCATCGCACACTGTCTGCCAATCACACGAGTCACTTGCTGTGTACACCCCCACCCGGGTATTCCTCCCAATGATGTTGTAGGTAACCCGTAAACAGAATTGTCACTGCCAATGGCAATATCACAAGCAGCAATTACCGCAAGCGCAGCTCCCAAAGCGTATCCATTCACTGCGGCAATATATGGTTTCGGACTACCCATGATATTGCGAACTAATTCAACCCCTTGACGATTATAATAGTCGATATTCTCATACTGTTCCGTAGCATATAATTTTTCAGCTTTTAAATCTCCTCCTGATGAAAAAGCTTGTTTTCCTGCCCCGGTTATAATAACACAATACACATCAGGATCATTATTACATCTTATAACCTGTTCTTTCATGC
>JAAVXR010000047.1 GCA_022790755.1 Hespellia sp.
ACGATTCGTTTCCTGGATCCGCCGCTTCATGAGTTTGTTCCTACAGAAGAGGAAGATGTTAAGAAGCTGGCTGATGCTCAGGGCAAATCTGTAGAACAGATCAAGACGATCATCGACAGCTTGCACGAGTTCAACCCAATGATGGGACATCGTGGATGCCGTCTGGCAGTTACCTATCCGGAGATTGCCAAGATGCAGACGAAGGCTGTGATTCGTGCGGCAATCAATGTACAGAAAGCGCATGCTGACTGGAAGGTATGCCCGGAGATCATGATTCCGTTGGTTGGAGATATCAAAGAGTTAAAATATGTGAAGAATTTTGTTATAGAGACTGCGGATGCAGAGATCGCGGCAGCAGGAATTGATCTGCAATACGAAGTTGGTACGATGATCGAGATCCCGAGAGCTGCGCTCACAGCAGATGATATTGCGAAAGAAGCGGACTTCTTCTGCTTCGGTACGAACGATCTGACACAGATGACTTATGGATTCTCACGTGATGATTCCGGTAAATTCCTGGAAGCTTACTACGATGCAAAGATTCTGGAAAACGATCCGTTTGCAAAATTGGATCAGACAGGCGTTGGTAAGTTGATGGAGACAGCGATTAAGTTGGGCAAGCCGGTGAATCCAAAGCTTCACATCGGTATCTGTGGCGAGCATGGTGGAGATCCGACTTCTGTAGAATTCTGTAATCAGATTGGGCTGGACTATGTTTCCTGTTCACCATTCCGTGTACCAATCGCGCGGTTGGCGGCGGCGCAGGCAGCGATTGCACAGAAATAGTACACTGGATGCTGTGGCAATGGCAGTTTGATTCCCGCGAGTTGTTGACTATTTATAGGTATTGATAGGATCCCGTCTTTTATAAGGCGGGATTTTCTGCTATACTGATTTTTATAGTAAAATTGATTTATCTAAAAAAGACTATGCAAAGACACAGGCATTAAATTGTAGCAGGAGGGAAATATGAATAAAAAGATATTAATAATTGGCCCTGGTAATATCGGTCGTGCTTTGATAGGAAATATTTTCTATCACGGTGGTTACGACATTATATTCTATGGAGTAACAAAAGAGAAGGTAGATTTACTGAAGAAACAGAAAGAGTATCTCATAGAAACCATTCACTCAAATGCGAAAGCTACATACGAGTACATACCTGTTTATGATGCCGTACACAAAGATGAAAGAGAAAAAACGATCGACATTTTTTCAAATGTGGATCTGGTTGCTTGTCCTATCTATTCCGGTGCGTTTGATGATACCTGTAAGCTGATTGCCGATGGAATAAGAGTTAGATGTAGAAAAACTGACAGACCACAAAATATTCTTTTGGTTGTCAATGAACTTGACGCGACAGAATATTTTCGAGAAAAAATAGGCTCTCTCTTATCGGATGATCCAATAGCGCTTGAATATATGAATCATAAGGTGGGCTTTCCATTATCATTAGCAATGAAACTGGGATGTAAAGCTTCTGAATATGCTTTAGAACTGGATAAATGTGCAGTAGCAACTTACAGAGGTGGAGGCATTCACATAGACAAAGAGGATTTTATCGGCGATTTAGATGTTCGAAATGTGAAATTTGTACATCAGGCAAGGATACATATGATCAGAAAAATCTGGTGTGGTAATATGGTCGCATGTTTACTTGCATTTATGGGATCCTATTATGGTTTAACGAATACAGTGGATTGTGCAAAAGATGAAAGGTTCATCCATGTAGCTAAGAAAGCGATAAGAGAATCCATAGAAGCGCTTACCAAGAAATATCGTTTTTTAGCGGATGATAATGATGAGTCAATGAGATTCCTTTTAGATGTGTTAGATATGCCGGTGAACGATTCCGTGTATAGAGTAACCAATAGACAGATTAAAAAATTATCGCATGATGATCGATTTATCGGGCCTGCACTTATGTGTTATGAACAGGGAATTGTTCCAGAAAACATTGCGATAGGTATAGCCTATGGATTCAAATTTTATAATCCAAATGACGCAGAAAGTATAGAATTAAATGATTATTTAAAGGAGAATGGTTTAGAAAAAGCGATGGTTCATTTTTGTGGACTTCCAGAGGAACATGATTTAATCAAATTAGTCAGAAAATATTATGATAAAATAGAAGATGGTACGTGTCTGTCATAAAAAATGCTACTGATATGTAGTTGATAACAGGGATATTATGTTCAGCTAGTAATAATGAAGAATTTTGAAAATTAAATAGTTTTTAAGAAAAACACCATAATTTTTAGACTTATTTTTGATATGCTACTATCTATAGAATTTATGAAAGAAAAGGAGTATATCATGGAATCAAGAAAGATCACAAAATATCTGTTTACTATTTATTTACTTGCGTTGGTATGGATTATTTTATTTAAACTGCAACTTTCTTTCGCCAACTTACCATATCTGAGAAATGTGAACTTGATCCCATTTGGAGATTCCACAATTGTAAATGGAACGATTGATTTTAGTGAAATAGCATATAATCTCGTGGTTTTTATTCCATTTGGACTTTTTATAGCTATGTTATGGGAAAATGTATCTTTTCCGAAGAAAGTGGTTCCTGTTTTACTGACCAGTCTGGGATTTGAGGTGATTCAGTTTGTTTTGGCTATAGGTGCGAGCGATATTACAGATTTGCTTATGAATACGGCCGGGGGAATGGTTGGGATTGGCCTTTTTTACATTTTATCGAAATTGCTGAAAGATAAAACGGTTCCGATTTTAAATGCAGTTTGTTTGATTGGAGCAGTGTCATCCTTTTTCTTTATTGGGCTTATTCTATTTGTGAATTTGTGAAAACGCAGTGGATGATAAAAAAGCTGAATAAAAGTGACAGGCTTTCCCTGTTGCTTTATCCAGCTCTTTTTTGTGATTAATTTTCTTTCAGATAATATTTTTCCAAAAATTCTTCAACCTGAGCCCTACTCTTCACGCCGGCGTTTGAACCAATTGCCTGGCAGCCCACTCCGGCCACAGCAGCGGCGAATATGCAGCATTCCTTTAAAGATTTTCCCTCGCTGAGAGCCGTGATGAAGCCAGCGGCAAAATTATCTCCGGCCCCGGTGGTATCAATTCCTTTTGGTCCGATACATGGCGAGAAAAAGCGATCCGTTTTGTTTTTGAAGAAACAGCCATCTTTGCCAATTTTAATCAGAACATTCTTGACACCATATGCAAGAAATTGGTCGGCCATTTGATCCAGGGTATCTTTCCCGGTAAGACCTCTTGCTTCTTCTTCATTCGGAAAAATAAAGTCGATGTACTTTAGAGAATCTTTTATTTTTTCGAGAGAACACTCCGGGTCTGTCGGTGTGTAAACAACGTCGGCACAAATTAAAGTTTTATCGCTTTTTAATTCTCTGACAATGCGATGGACACGGTCAGCGGTGGTCAACGGTGGTGAGAAGATACTTCCCAGGGATACGATTGAGGCACCCTTTGCAGCGTCCAATTGCGGTTCAAAGAGAGAGCTTTTTGGATATTCTTTTGGAATAACGAAATTGCGCTGTCCGTCCTTCTGTACGACAACAAGCGTCATAGAAGAAACGGAAGATTCTGTTCGATGAATGGCGCTGGTGTCTATATTTGCAGAAGAAAACACGCTCTCGATAAAATCTCCGACGCTGTCGTCTCCCAGGCCGGTAATCAGTTTCACGTCTTTCCCCAGATGTGCCATTACGATCGCTTCGTTGGCGGCATCACCACCTACGCCCAACATCATGTTATCGTAAAATTTAAATTCTTCTGTAAAAGGGGTGCCTAAATCTGTTCCTCTGATAGCAACATCGGCACACGCGTATCCAATACAAACGATTTCAGCCATTTTCAGTTCCTTCCTTTCAAAATTAAAATGTCAAAAAGTGATGGTTTTGGTACAGGGTTTCCAAAAGATATAAAAATAATTGTAATACTGCGCCATATGGGGACGCCTACAGCTTCTCATTGCTCAGCTAAAAAACGAAATATATCCACTGACAAATATAATGAGAATAATGATTGGCAAAATAAATTTAATATAGTTTTTGGCGAATCGAGGATAGGGCAATCCCTTCCCGATAGCGGTTTCTTTGTAAAAGTTATCCCATCCCCATCCAAAACGCCAGGTGCAGAATAAAAGAAATACAAGGCTTCCAAGAGGCAGCAGATTGTTGCTCAAAATAAAATCTTCCAAGTCAAGGACGGTGCTTCCTTCGCCCAAAGGCTGGAACTCATGCCATATATTGAAGCCGAAGATGCAGGGAAGAGACAAGATCAAGAGAAATACTAGATTTATCCCTGCCGATTTCTTACGGCTGCATTCAGTCAAATCCATCACATAGGTAATGATATTTTCGATGACGGCAATCACGGTAGAAATTGCGGCAAACAGCATGAATAGAAAGAATAAACTTCCCCAGAAACGGCCGCCATTCATCGCGTTAAAGATATTGGGCAGAGTGATGAATAGGAGATTCGGTCCGCTGTCCGGCTGCACACCAAAACTAAAGCATGCAGGAAAAATGATCAATCCCGCTAACAATGCAACGAAGGTGTCAAGAACGCCCATGTAAATTGCATCACTGGTGAGAGAATGACTCTTGTCTATGCGGCTGCCAAACGCTGTCAATACTCCTACACCGATACTCAATGTGAAGAAAGCTTGCCCCATTGCAGCAAAAATACATTCTGAAAATCCGATCTCTTTCATAATTCCAAAATCAGGATACAAGTAATACCGCAATCCAACTTCGGCATTTGGGAGTGTCATGGAACGGATTGCCAAAATAACGATAAGAGAAAATAAAAGTGCCATCATGACTTTTGTAATGCGTTCCACCCCTTTTTGAATACCGATAGCACAGACACCGACGGAAAAGACAATGACAATGACCGTACAAACAATCATAGCAGTAGGATTGTTTAATAAGTCAGAGAAAACGCCGGCAACTTCTTCAGTGGCAAGTCCCTGAAAACTCCCCTTTGTCATCTCAACAAAATAGTAGAGCAACCAGCCGCAGATAACGGTATAAAACATCATCAGTATATAACTTCCGGTGATCGTAACATACTTAAACCAGTGCCATTTGGTTCCTTTTGGTTCCAATATATCAAAAGAAAGTGCCGTACTTCGCTGGCTTGCGCGCCCAACGGCAAACTCCATAACGATAATCGGTAACCCCAGTATGATGAGAAAGAGCAGATAAAGAATTACAAATGAGGCACCGCCATATTTTCCTGTAATATATGGAAAACGCCAGATATTACCCAATCCGATGGAGCAGGCGGCAGTAATCAATATGAAGCCCAGTCTTGATGAAAAATGTTCTCGTTTCATGTTTTTAATCCTTATGTCCTTTATATATTATTGCAACCGAATATGATTATTAGAGAGTATATTCTATTGGCATTCGGCTTGCTTTATTATCATACAACCTGTGAGAGATGCCGTCAATTCTTATTCCATTTTCAAAGAAATTCTTTTCGACGTTCAGGCATTGACAAATAGAAATTCTCCTGATATAGTACGTTTTTAAGAAGTTGATTTCTCAACTTTTAAAATCATCCAGGAGAGACGGTTATGATTGAGCGATTTGAAGATCTCACAACAGGAGTTGCACGTATCTATAAAAGCATTCGAAAGATAAAAGAAATTGAAATGCAGTCCATGGGATTAAAGGGGATACATGTAATGTGCATGTATTATTTATATCACAGTCCAGATGGGAGGACTGCTACAGATCTGTGCGTTCTCTGTAAAGAAGATAAAGCGGGAATTTCTAGAATACTATCTGATTTGGAACAGAAAGATTTTCTCAGATATGACCTCTCCTGTGATCAGAAAAAATATCGGGCAAAGGCGGTCTTGACAGAGAAAGGAAAGCGCTGTGCCATCCATGTAGAGGAATTGATTCTTCGCGCGGTGGAGGCAGGTGGTGAAGGAATCAAAGATGCGGAACGGGATATCTTCTATCGTGTTCTTGCGGTGATTGCAGAAAATCTGGAGAATGTCTGCGTCGGATTAAATTCTCAGAAAAAGAAAGGACTTGATATAGGATGAATCCATTGAAAAAAGTATATTGCAGAACGTTTCAAACCGTGTTGAAGCTTTCCTTGCCGTTTCTTCCTTACCGAAAACCGAAGATCGTGGGGAGTGTAAAAGCACTTCCAGATATTATTCGGGAAAACAAATGTAATAATGTGCTGATTATTACGGATGCAGGTATTACTAAGCTTGGATTGACGAAACGTTTGGAAAAAGCGCTTGTGGATCATGAGATGCCTTACACCGTTTATGATCGGACGGTTGCGAACCCAACGACGGCAAATGTGGCGGAGGCGCTGCAGCTATATCGGGACTGTAAATGCGATGTGATCATTGGTTTTGGAGGAGGGTCCAGTATGGATTGTGCCAAAGCGGTTGGCGCACGCATTGCGAAGCCAAAGCAGTCGTTGGCAAAAATGAAAGGAATTTTAAAAGTACATGCGAAACTGCCGCTTTTGATAGCGGTTCCAACGACAGCCGGAACAGGAAGCGAGACGACTTTAGCGGCGGTGATTACAGATGCAAATACAAGACATAAATATGCGATTAACGATTTTCCGTTGATTCCGAGATACGCAGTATTAGATCCGAAGGTAACCTTGAGTTTGCCGCAATTTATCACGGCGACCACTGGAATGGACGCGCTGACTCATGCAGTGGAGGCGTATATTGGGCGTTCTACCACTTACGGGACGCGAAAGGATGCCCTAAAAGCGGTTCGACTGATTTTTGAGAATTTGGAAACAGCCTATAATGACGGGAGCGATCTCACTGCAAGACGAAATATGCTGCACGCCTCTTTCTATGCGGGATGTGCATTTACAAAATCGTATGTCGGATATGTGCATGCAGTTGCGCATTCGCTTGGGGGAGAATATGATGTGCCACACGGTTTTGCAAATGCTGTATTGTTGCCATATGTTCTGGAGGCTTATGGAACGCGTATTTACAAAAAGTTGTACCGGTTATCCTGTGCGGCCGGAATTGTGGAAAAAGGGACGCCCCGAAAAGTGGCAGCTATAAAATTCATCGAAGCAATTCGGGATATGAAGAAATCCTTTGGGATCGGGGATACCATAAAAGAAATTCAGGAGGAGGATATTCCGAAACTATCTAAGTATGCGAATGATGAGGCAAATCCTCTGTATCCGGTGCCGGTGTTGATGAATGCGAAAGAACTGGAGTATTTCTATAGAATTTTGATGGAAAAACCACAGGAAGAATCTCAGATTGAGAAAATGGAACAGGAGGAATGACTGCAATGACAGAGTCAGAAATCAAACAGATGATGCAGGAGCAAAGGACCTATTTCCAGACGGGTGTTACGCTGGATGTTGTTGGAAGAATGAGAGCTCTCGCCAGGTTAAAGGCTTGCATTTTGCGGCGCGAGGCGATCATCAGTGAGGCGCTCCAGAAGGATCTTGGAAAGAGTGTCACAGAGAGCTATATGTGCGAAATCGGCCTGGTTTTGGAGGAAATTACCTACATGCTGAAACATACCCGTTCTTTTGCAAGAGAGAGGACGGTGCGCACGCCGTTGGCGCAGTTTCACGCGAGGAGTTATCAAAAACCTTCCCCATATGGGGTGGTGTTGATTATGAGTCCATGGAATTATCCATTTTTGTTGACGATGTCTCCTCTCGTGGATGCGATTGCCGCAGGAAACACTGTGGTGTTAAAACCAAGTGCGTATTCACCGAATACGAGCAGGGTGATTGCAAAAATGGTCGAGGAGTGCTTCGAAAAGCAATATGTCAATGTCGTGACCGGAGGACGTGCAGAGAATACATGCCTTTTGCGGGAACATTTTGATTATATTTTTTTTACGGGAAGTCAGGCGGTCGGAAAAGAAGTGATGCGTTATGCGGCAGAGCACTTGACGCCTGTAACACTGGAACTAGGCGGAAAGAGTCCCTGTATCGTGGAAAAGAGCGCGGATATCAAACTGGCTGCAAAAAGGATTGTGTTTGGGAAATACTTAAACTGCGGGCAGACTTGTGTGGCGCCGGATTATATTTACTGTGACCGCTCAGTCAAAGACCGGCTGGTAAAGGAACTTCAAAAACAGATCCGCAGGCAGTATGGGAAGCGTCCACTGGAAAATGCGAACTATGGTAAGATCATCAATGAAAAGCATTTTCATCGGATCTGCGGGCTGATAGATCAGAAAAAAGTGGTGTGTGGAGGAGCATTTGACTGTAATTCATTAAAGATTGAGCCGACGATGATGGACAATGTGACATTTGCAGATGCTGTCATGCAGGAGGAAATCTTTGGTCCGGTTCTGCCGATTTTGATGTATGATACAATAGATGAGGTGATTCACAATCTCAATACGATGCCGCATCCGTTGGCATTATATATTTTCACCGGAGAGAAGCAGACAGCGCAAAAGATCATTTCCCGATGCGGTTTTGGAGGTGGTTGTATCAATGATACGATTATCCATCTTGCGACCAGTGAAATGGGCTTTGGCGGCTTTGGAGAAAGTGGTATGGGTTCTTATCATGGAAAAGAAGGCTTTGCAACTTTCTCTCATTATAAAAGTATTGTGGATAAGAAGACTTGGCTGGATCTGCCGATGCGGTATCAGCCTTATCGGAAAGTGAATGAAAAGTTGATTCGTTTCTTTTTGAAATGAATCGGAAAAAGAAGCATGTGGAGCGACATTTGCACAATGGTGATGGTATCCTTGTGCGATGGAGTCTGGGTGGCTTCTTTTTTTATTGGTATACCCAAGGGGCACACCGTAATGCATGCGCTCCGCGCGGATAATTAGGGTATAGGCAAATTGCACAAAATGTATTCTTCATTGTTCCAGGCTACGGATCTAAGTGCTTCTAACATGTTCTGATGAAAATATTGAGAAGGGGACGCAACCGCCCTCAATGCGCCGTCCATGGCGCAGAT
>JAAVXR010000048.1 GCA_022790755.1 Hespellia sp.
AGCTCCGACTGCGATCATCAGATTCTGAATCGGAAACGCCAGTGATACGGCGGTCAAGGCTTCTTCGCTTAGCTTGGAAACAAAGATGCTGTCGACGATATTGTACATTGCTTGTACCAGCATGGAAATAACCATGGGAAGTGACATGGTGATCAATAATTTTGGAATGGGCATAGTCCCCATTTTGTTTTCTTTTGCCATAATATTCTACCTCATTTTAAGTATGCTTTTGGTATAGAGACTTGTTCGTTAAGGTTTACCAAGAGTGCATACACTATAATAACATCAATATATTGATATCGCAATGCATATATTTAGAATAATTGGTTGAATGATCAAGGTGAAGCTGGATGTTATTTAAGAAATGGGGACAAAAAAGAGCACTGCAATGTTTGGAATTTCTTTATCTGTTCATGATTTTTTCCGGTGTCTGGCAAAGTGATTTGCAGGGAAAACCGGAGACAAACGTGGAGGTATCTGCCAATCAGGAAGCGATAGAAAAACCTAAAATTGCGATTACATTTGATGATGGGCCGAATGAATATTGTACAGAGGAGCTTCTGGATGGGTTGAAAGAGCGAAACGTTAAGGCTACTTTTTTCTTGATTGGACAGAATATAGAGAAAGAAAATAATCGAGAACTGGTAAAAAGAATTTATGAGGAAGGGCATCTCCTGGGAAATCATACCTACCATCATGTTGAGATTACCAGAATCAGTGATGAAGAAGCCTATCAGGAATTGAAAATGACCAATGATCTGGTCCATGAAATTCTTGGAATTGAGATGGAATATATGCGGCCGCCTTTTGGGTCCTGGCAGAAAGAACTGGAAGAAAGGATGAATGTATTACCCGTTCTCTGGACGATTGACCCTTTGGATTGGACGACGGAAAATGTGGATGAAATCGTAAATAAAGTAGTGACGAAGGCAGGGGAAAATGATATTATTTTAATGCACGACTGTTATAAAAGTTCTGTTGAAGCTGCGCTACGTATTATCGACTTATTGCAGGCAAAGGGATACGAGTTTGTGACGGTCGAAGAGTTGATTATGACATGAGATGAAAGATGTGAAACGAAAATAGGTGGAAGAGATGGAGAATGAATATATAAGAACAGAACTTTTGCTGGGCAGCGAAGGCATGAAGCGACTCTCGGATGCCTCGGTTACTGTGTTTGGGGTCGGCGGTGTGGGCTCTCATTGTATTGAAGCGCTGGCGAGATGTGGAGTTGGAAAGTTCGTATTGATTGACAATGATTTTGTGTCTCTGAGTAACATAAATCGGCAGTCGATTGCATATCACAGTACGATTGGTAGATATAAGACGAAAGTCATGCAGGAGAGGATTGCAGATATTTGTCCGGATATTGAAGTGATTACGCATGAAGAATTTGTACTTCCGGCGAATCTGGAGTCCGTTTTTCCCAGACAGACGGATTATATTGTGGATGCGATCGACACGGTGACGGCAAAATTGGCGATTGTGGAGCTGGCACAGAAGAGAAATATTCCATTGATCAGCAGCATGGGGACGGGAAATAAGCTTCATCCGGAGTTGTTTGAGATTGGGGATATTTATCAGACTACAGTGTGCCCCCTGTGCAAGGTGATGAGAAAGGAGCTGCGCGCAAGAGGAATTCAGGAATTGAAGGTTTTGTTTTCGAGAGAGAAACCTTTGGATACAGCGAATCGTATGCAAAGAGGAACACGCCCTGTGCCGGGAAGCGTCTCCTTCGTGCCACCGGTGGCAGGGCTTTTGATTGCCGGAGAGGTGATTCGAGATCTGGCGGGGATTGAGTGATAATATAGGAGGAAGAGATGGACTTATTTGAATATGCACATGAGATGCAGAAGGAAAAAGAAGCGCCACTGGCGTCAAGACTTCGGCCCACATCTCTGGAAGAAGTGGTGGGGCAGCGACATATCATCGGTAAAGATAAACTACTATACCGTGCAATCAAAGCAGATAAGCTGGGTTCTGTAATTTTCTATGGACCGCCGGGAACCGGCAAGACGACGCTGGCGAAAGTAATCGCCAACACGACGAGGTCTGAGTTTTGCCAGATCAATGCTACAGTAGCAGGAAAAAAAGATATGGAAGAAGTGGTGAATAGTGCGAAAGAACGAATGGGAATGTATCAGAAAAAAACCATTCTTTTTGTGGACGAGATTCATCGCTTTAATAAAGGACAGCAGGATTATTTACTGCCTTTTGTGGAGGACGGCACGATCATTTTAATTGGAGCGACAACGGAGAATCCATATTTTGAGGTAAACAGTGCTTTGCTTTCGCGATCCAGTATTTTTGAACTGAAGCCTTTGGATAAAGAGGATATCAGAACCTTGATTCTCAGAGCAGTGCAGGATTCGGAAAAAGGAATGGGAAGCTTTCATGCGGTGATTGATGAGGAGGCTTTGGAGTTTTTGGCGGATCTTTCCGGTGGGGATGCGAGAAATGCGTTGAATGCAATTGAACTCGGAATTTTGACGACAGAGCGGGCCGAAGACGGGAAAATCCACATCACATTGGATGTGGCGTCTGAGTGTATTCAGAAACGGGCAGTATATTTCGATAAAAAAGGGGATAATCATTACGATACGATTTCGGCGTTTATTAAAAGTATGCGTGGCTCGGACCCGGATGCTGCGATCTATTATCTTGCGAAAATGTTGTATGCCGGCGAGGATGTGAAGTTTATTGCTAGGCGAATTCTGATTTGTGCTTCGGAAGATGTGGGAAACGCAGATCCACAGGCTTTGACGGTTGCGGTGTCTGCCGCCCAGGCTGTGGAGCGGGTGGGGATGCCGGAGGCACAGATCATACTGTCTCAGGCGGTGTCGTATGTGGCGTCTGCGCCCAAGAGCAATGCGGCAGTCAATGCAATCAGTGCGGCAATGGAAAATGTGCGCCAGATACGGACAAGCGTGCCTGCCCATCTGCAGGATTCCCACTATAGTGGTTCCCGGAAAATGGGACATGGAGTGGGGTATCTATATGCGCATGATTTTCCGAATCACTATGTAAAACAGCAATACCTTCCGGATGAGATTCAAGGCGCCGTCTTCTATGAACCGGGCGATCTGGGCTATGAAAAACAGATCAAAGAATGGTTAGAGAAGCTTCGACATTAACAAGGAGTAGATTTCCTGATTGTATTTTGGCCAATTATCGGCAATAGATTCCGCTTCACTCTGTGTAGGGACAGTCAGTTTGAGTTCCATGAGATTCACGCCGTCCTCCAGAATCTGGCAGATGACGTCGTATTCTTGCTCGGTGTTTTTGTAGTATTTTGATTTGACGGATGCTTCTTCCCGCAGCGCATATTCCTTTTCTTTCAGAAAATCTTTTACATCCTGTTTGATAGCAGGGGAAAGTCTGGAACGAAAATATTCTATGGTCTGCTCGCCGCTTTGCGTGAGTCGATAGAACGTGTGCTGGTGCGTACTCTCAGCGCTCAAAAAACCGTCCTCCAACAGTTCGGACAGTGCTTTTTGTAATGCAAAGTAAGTGGTGTATCCCTTGTCCAAAATGAATTCTGCAAGTTGAGAAGTGTTGAGTGCAAAGTCGACCTTCTGCAAAAGATACAGTATGATGAGTTTATAGAGTGTCATGGTTTCTGTCATGATTTCGATCATAATTTCGAGTACTCCTTTCCCTGCCAGATATCCTGGGCCTTCAGGTATGAGTGCAGCGCGTTGAGAACGGTTCGTTTCCGAGCGGACCAAAGTGGGGCAATCAGAAGATCTTTCGGTCCATCCCCGGTCAGCCTGTGTATGGTAATGTCCGGATTCAGGCGCAGGATGCACGCTCCGACCATTCGGATGTATTCTGACATTTCCGGAATATGGAATGGTTTTTTTGCATATAAGTCGGCCAGGTCGGTACCTTTCAGGACATGCAGAAGTTGCAGTTTGATTCCCGCGATGTTCTGTCGGTTCAGATAATCTATTGTGGCGAGCATCATGTCGTTCGTTTCCCCTGGAAGATAGAGTATTGTGTGGACGATTGTCGGAATTCCAAGCATTTTGAGCTGGTGCAGCGCCTGTTCAAATATAGGCAGATCATAGCCTCGGCGAATAAACTCCGCGCTTTGCGGATGGATAGTCTGCAGGCCGAGCTCAATCCAGACTGGTTTGATTTTCTGGATGCGGCTTAAAAGTGCAAGCACATCAGGACTCAGGCAGTCCGGACGTGTGGCAATGGAAAGAATTTTGATATCCGGCTCCCGGATGGCTTCCAGATAGATGTCCTCCAGGTAATTTACCGGAGCATACGTGTTTGTGAAAGCTTGAAAATATGCGATATAAGAATGGATCGGTCGCTTTCCGGCAAGGCTTTGTCTGCCCTTTTCGAGTTGTTCGGCAATCGAAAGAGATGCGCAGCCAGCGAAATCCCCGGAGCCCATAGCGCTACAGAAAATACATCCACGATCTCCGAGTGTTCCGTCACGATTGGGACAGCTCATGCCTCCGTTTAGATTGATCTTATATACTTTTTCTCCGAATTGTTGTTGTAGATCATAGTCCAGAGAATGGTATAGTTTCTCTCCCCATTGTCTCATGAGATTCGTTCCTTCACAGCGAGGCTCACTACATCTGCCACACGGGGATCAAAAGCTTCCGGTAAAATATTATTTTCACTGAGATCTTCGTCTGAAACGAGTCCTGCGATGGCAGAAGCGGCGGCGAGTTTCATCTCTTCGGTGATCTGTGTGGCATGTCCTTCCAGAGCTCCTTTAAAGATACCCGGGAACACAATCACATTGTTGACTTGATTTGGGAAATCGCTTCGTCCTGTCCCAATAATTCTGACACCGGCTTCTTTGGCCAGGTCAGGCATGATTTCAGGTGTCGGGTTGGCCATCGCAAACAGAATGGCATCCTGATTCATGGAAGCGGCCATTTCTTTCGTCACGATGCCGGGCGCGGATACACCGATAAAAATATCGGCCCCCACCATAGCGTCCGCAAGCGTGCCGGTACGGTTTTCCAGATTTGTCACTTTCGTCATGTCCTTCTGCATCCAGTTGAGATTGGGAGACTGACTGCCGAGGATTCCGTTGATGTCACACATCGTGATATGTGGGAATCCGTATGTAAGCAAAAGTCTGGTGATAGCAACTCCTGCGCTTCCTGCACCGTTGACGACGACTTTGCATTGTTCTTTGGTTTTCCCGGTGACTTTCAGTGCGTTGATGATTCCAGCGAGAACGACGATTGCGGTTCCGTGCTGATCATCGTGAAAAACCGGAATATCCAACAATTGTTTCAGGCGCTCCTCGATCTCGAAGCACCGTGGAGCGGAGATGTCTTCCAGATTGATTCCGCCAAAGGCAGGTGCAATATTTACGACTGTCTGAATGATCTCCTCGGTGTCCTGTGTATCTAAGCAGATGGGGACGGCGTTGACTCCACCGAATTCTTTGAAAAGAACCGCCTTTCCCTCCATAACCGGCATCGCGGCCAGAGGACCGATGTTGCCGAGTCCCAGAACAGCGCTTCCGTCAGAAACGACAGCGATCGTGTTGGATTTGGTTGTATATTGATAGACTGCGTCTGGATTTTTTTGAATAACCTTACAAGGCTCTGCAACGCCTGGCGTATAGGCGATCGCGAGATCCTCTCTGGAATTGACACGAGCTTTCGCCGTGATTTCTAGTTTGCCTTGCCAGAGTTCATGCATTTGTAAAGCTTTCTCGTTGTTTGTCATGGTGTTGTTACCTCGCTCGTATTTTTATTTCTTATTAGGATTCCGTGTCATATTTTGTTTTGCCACAATCATAACACTCTTATTTTCGGAAAGCAACAGATTTACAGAAAGCTCTTTTCTTTTTAATGGAAGTGATGTATAATACGTTATATTCGATTTGGTTATTTCTGACCAACATTCCCAGGATTGTGATTTATGTGACGTATATGAAATGATAGACAATATAAATGAAAGATATTTTAATGATGGAAAATAGAAAGGGGAAATTTATGACAAGGGAAAAGTATGAATCTTTGTCACTTACAGCCTTGAGAGATCTGGCAAAAGCAAGGAAAATGACGAAAATCTCCGGGTTAAAGAAACAGGAACTAATAGAAGCCATGCTTTCATTGGACGAGAAGGAGAGGAGCGAGGAGGCAAGAGAAGAAGCCAAAGAAGAGGTGAAGCAGGAAAAAAAGGATATGACTGATATTGAGCAGCTTGACAGTGGAAATACCGCCAATGGTATTTTAGAGGTTTTGCCGGATGGATATGGATTTATTCGTTGTGAAAATTATCTTCCGGGGGAAAATGATGTGTACGTTTCGCCTTCTCAGATTCGTCGTTTTAATTTGAAGACAGGAGATATCATACGCGGCAACACTCGCGTCAAGACACAGCAGGAGAAGTTCAGTGCATTATTATATGTAACGACAATCAATGGGATGCGACCTGCGGAAGCGATGCGTCGTCATAATTTTGAGGATCTTACCCCAGTTTTTCCAAATGAAAGATTACGTCTGGAACAGCCAGGGAGTTCTACGGCGATGCGGATTGTAGATCTGCTTTCTCCGATTGGGAAAGGGCAGAGAGGAATGATCGTCTCTCCTCCAAAGGCAGGAAAAACGACGCTTCTGAAAGAGGTTGCGCTTTCTGTAAAGCGAAGTGAACCCAATATGCATTTATTGATTTTGTTGATTGATGAACGGCCGGAGGAAGTGACGGATATCAAGGAGGCGATCAAAGGACCGAATGTGGAAGTGATTTATTCTACGTTTGATGAGCTTCCGGAGCACCACAAAAGAGTGTCCGAGATGGTAATAGAGCGGGCCAAACGGCTTGTGGAACACGGCAAGGAAGTGATGATCTTGTTGGACAGCATTACGAGATTAGCCAGAGCCTATAATCTGACGGTGCCTCCTTCAGGAAGGACGCTATCCGGCGGTCTGGACCCGGCAGCGCTTCACATGCCAAAACGTTTCTTTGGAGCCGCTCGGAATATGAGAGAAGGAGGAAGTCTAACGATTCTGGCTACCGCGCTGGTCGAGACCGGAAGTAAGATGGATGACGTGGTTTACGAAGAGTTCAAAGGAACTGGTAATATGGAACTGGTATTGGATCGAAAACTCCAGGAGAAAAGAGTGTTTCCGGCGATTGATATTCTGAAATCAGGTACCCGTCGGGAGGATTTGCTGCTCAATCGGGATGAGCAGGAAGTAGTGTACACAATCCGAAAAGCGCTGAACGGATTGAAAGCGGAGGAAGCGGTGGATAATCTTTTAAATATGTTTGCACGGACGAGAGGAAATGCGGAACTGGTACAACAGATTAAAAGACAGAAGTTTATATAGAATGTTGAGAAAAAACTTGTCAAAGCATGCAACTTATGCTACAATATAAAAGCTGTGTAAAAGTGAAATTAGAGAAAGATTCAAATAGAGAGGTGAAAATCATGCGAGAAGGAATCCATCCAAAGTATCAGCAGGCAACCGTAACCTGCAACTGCGGCAACACATTTGTGACAGGTTCAACGAATGAAAGTATTCATGTAGAAATTTGTTCGAAATGCCATCCATTCTACACCGGACAGCAGAAAGCGAATCAGGCACGCGGACGTGTTGATAAGTTCAACAAGAAATACGGTATTAAATAATTGGGAAGAGTTGCAGGCTGAGGTGGAGAATCTCAGCCTGCTTTATGTTTTTAGCCATTATGTGTGTTGAGGTGCTTTTCCGATATGCCATGAGACACGTAGGTTGTGACAATCGGTAGATTTTCAGGAGAGTAAGGGTGAAATTATGAAATCATCAAATATAGGCGGGCAAGCCGTACTGGAGGGGATCATGATGAAGAATCAGGATACTTACGCAGTCGCGGTGCGCAAGCCCGATCAGGAGATTGAGGTGGAGGTACAAGAGTATCAGAGTCTGGTTCCGTGGAAAGCTTGTACAAAGATTCCTTTTATTCGGGGAATCTTCAATTTTGTGGATTCGATGGTTCTCGGCATGAAGACTTTGATGTTTTCAGCCAGTTTTATTGAGGATGAGGAGGACCAGGCCGCGGAGCTGTCCGAAACGGAAAAGAAAAAGGAACAGCGAATCATGACAGTTACCATGGTATTTTCTGTGTTTCTTGCTTTAGGACTTTTTATGGTTCTTCCATACTGGCTCAGTTCTTTTCTGGGAAGAAATCTGCAATCCAAAATGGCGGTGACCGTTTTGGAAGGTGTGGTTCGTGTGGTGATTTTCCTGGGGTATATCGGATTGATTTCTCATATGGAAGACATTCAGCGGACTTTTATGTACCATGGAGCGGAGCATAAGTGTATCAATTGTATCGAACATGGTCTGGAACTGAATATCGAGAACGTCAGAAAGAGTTCCAGACAGCACAAACGTTGCGGAACAAGTCTTCTCTTTTTCGTCATGTTGGTCAGTATCATTCTCTGCTTTTTCATCACGGCCAAGTCTCAGCTTCTGCGCGTACTGATCCGTTTGGCTTTGCTGCCGGTGATTGCCGGGATTTCTTATGAGATCATCAAGTTGGCGGGCAGTAGTGACAATGTTTTGATGAATTTGTTGAGTAAGCCGGGAATGTGGGTGCAGAATCTGACGACCAAGGAACCGGAAGACGATATGATTGAAGTGGCGATTGTGGCTGTGGAAGCAGTATTTGATTGGAAAACATATCTGAGAGAGAATTTTGGGCAATGAAAGGAACGCGAGAGATGGAGATCAAGACCGCGTGGAAGCAGGCGGTATGGAGACTAAAAGAGGCGGGAGTACCGGAGCCTGAGATGGACGCATGGTATCTTTTGGAATATGCGACCGGTGTGACGCGTGCCGCTTACTATACGAATCCGGACAGAGAGATGCCCAAAGATGAGACAGAGCGCTTCCTGTACGTAGTCCAGAAACGGGAACAGCGGATACCTCTGCAGCACATTACGGGAGTGCAGGACTTCATGGGATATGAATTTCTGGTCAACGCTTCCGTTCTGATACCGCGCCAGGACACGGAAATATTGGTCGAGGAAGCCGTCGGACTTCTGAAGCATCACATGTGCCTTTTGGATCTGTGCACGGGCTCTGGCTGTATTCTACTCAGCCTTTTGAAAATCGCAGAAGAAAGAGGGATTGAAGAAATACGGGGGATTGGAACAGATATTTCCGGTGATGCGCTAAAGATTGCAGAGAAAAATAAGAGTCGCCTGTTTGGTCAAAATGGTGATATCATGGCTGAGTTCCTGGAGGGGGATTTGTGGGAGCCAATCAGGGAGAAGTATGGCGAGAAAATGCGCTTTGATTTGATAGTATCCAATCCACCTTATATTTCGGAAGAGGAAATCAGAAGTCTGCAGGAGGAAGTTCGCCTCTACGATCCGTATATTGCGTTGGACGGTGGAAAAGACGGTCTATGCTTTTACCGGGAGATCATCGGGAGGGCTCCCCAATATCTGAAAATGGGCGGTACACTGCTGTTGGAGATTGGCTGTAGTCAAGGGGAAGCCGTAAAGGTGCTTATGGAGGAGGCCGGTTTTTGGAAGGTTGTGGTAAAAAAAGATTTAGCAGGTCTTGACCGGGTGATTTCAGGTGTGTATGATAGTTAGGGATGTATATAAGGAAAGGAAGAGGGAATATGTTTGATAAATTGGAGGATTTACTCATTCGTTATGAGGAAGTGATGGGCGAATTGCAGGAGCCAGACGTGGCAAATGATCCAGAACGTTTTCGCAGACTGATGAAAGAGCAGAGTGATTTGGCTCCAATTGTGGAGGCATATCAAGAATATAAGAAATGTAATCAGAATATAGAGGATTCTCTGTTGATATTGGAGGAAGAATCCGATGAAGAGCTGCGGGATTTGGCGAAAGAAGAGCTGGGTGAATCCCGGGATAGGCTTGCAGAGCTGGAACGTGACTTGAAAGTACTTCTCTTGCCCAAAGATCCAAATGATGACAAAAACGTAATCGTGGAGATTCGTGCGGGCGCCGGCGGCGATGAGGCAGCGCTGTTTGCGGCGGAGATTTACCGGATGCTGGCGCATTATGCAGAGCGCAAACGCTGGAAAGTCGAGATGATTTCTCTGAACGAGAACGGGATTGGCGGATTCAAAGAATGCGTATTTATGATTACCGGGCAGGGAGCTTATTCGAGATTGAAATATGAAAGCGGCGTGCATCGTGTACAGCGCGTTCCTGAGACGGAAAGCGGCGGCCGGATTCATACTTCAACGATCACCGTGGCAATCATGCCGGAGGCAGAAGAAGTGGATGTGGAGCTGGATATGAATGACTGCAAGTTTGATGTGTTCCGTGCTTCTGGAAACGGTGGACAGTGTGTCAATACGACGGATTCCGCCGTACGTCTGACCCATATTCCAACGGGAATCGTCATTTCCTGTCAGGATGAAAAATCGCAGTTAAAGAACAAGGACAAAGCTTTGAAGGTATTGCGCGCGAGACTCTATGAGATGGAACTTGCAAAGCAGCATGATGCGGAAGCGCAGGCACGTAAAAGCCAGGTGGGAACCGGAGATCGTTCGGAAAAGATTCGTACGTATAACTTCCCGCAGGGACGTGTGACAGATCACAGAATTAAGTTGACCCTTCATAAATTGGATACGGTTTTGGGTGGAGACTTGGATGAGATTATTGACAGTTTGACTGCCGCAGATCAAGCGATCCGTTTAAGCGGCCTGGAGAATGCAAGCTGAGTCATGGAATGATTCATAGAACAATATCAGAGGCAAAGAAATGCGAAAGACATGTACACATAAAAAGGAGGAGATGTCGCATGTATAATTTTCAATACTATGTTCCCACGAGAGTGGTCTTTGGGAAGGCAGCGGAAGAGGAGACCGGAAAACAGGTAAAAGCGCAGAACGGCACGAAGGTGTTGATTCATTATGGCGGTGGGAGCGTTGTGCGTTCTGGGTTGTTGGATCGGATTAAAAAATCTTTGGATGAAGAGCAGATTGCCTATGTGGAGTTAGGTGGTGTTATGCCGAATCCCCGTTTGTCGCTGGTATATCAGGGAATTGATCTGGCCAAAAAGGAAGGCGTAGATTTCATTCTTGCCGTAGGTGGAGGCAGCACCATTGATTCGGCGAAGGCGATTGCATACGGTGTTGCAAATGAAGGCGATGTGTGGGAACTTTTTGAGCATACAAAGACGGCAAACGCTTGTCTGCCAATTGGTGTTGTGTTGACGATTGCGGCCGCCGGCAGTGAGACAAGCAGTGATTCGGTGATCACGAAGGAAGAAGGCAATGCAAAACGTGCCTATGGAAGTGAGTATGCCCGTCCGAAATTTGCAATCATGAACCCAGAACTGACCATGACACTGCCAGACTATCAGACGGCTTGTGGATGTACGGATATTCTGATGCATACCATGGAACGCTATTTTACGAATGGTGGAAATATGGAAATCACGGACAGCATCGCGGAAGGTTTGATGCGCACCGTGATCAAAAATGCCAAAATTCTGCACGATCATCCGCAAGATTATGATGCAAGAGCGGAAGTCATGTGGTCAGGAAGTTTGTCACACAATGATCTGACAGGCTGCGGCAATGACGGCGGTGATTTTTCTTCTCATATGCTGGAGCATGAGATGGGCGGAATGTACGATGTAGCGCATGGGGCTGGTCTCGCAGCAATCTGGGGAAGTTGGGCTAGATATGTCTATCAGGATTGTCTGCCGCGTTTCCAGCGTTTTGCGGTGAATGTGATGGGAGTACTTGCGGAAGGTTCCGATGAGGAGACTGCTCTGAAAGGGATTGAGGCGATGGAAGATTTTTATCGTTCGATTGACATGCCGACTTCTTTTGGGGAGCTTGGCATTACCCCGACCGAGGAAGAGTTGAAAGAACTGGCTCATAAGTGCAGTATTGCCTGCGGTGGAAGTCAGGGATCTGCGAAAGTATTATATGAAGAAGATATGCTGGCAATCTATAAAATGGCGGCTCGGTGATCTTTTCAAATAGAAAAGAGAAAAGATTGTATAGATGAGAGAGTGAGCAGCAATATACGAGGAGACGCGCTTTGGACGCGTCTTTTCGCTTTGCCGGTGCGGAGGAATATATGATAACGAATCTAAAAAAGCTGGCGGCCTATTACGGCCCTTATAAAATGCTATTTTTCAGCGATATGCTTTTTGCAGTGACAGGGGCTGCGGTGACGCTGGTGATTCCACTGATTGTTCGCTATATTACGAACACAGTAGTATATTTTCAAGGAGAAGTATTACTATATACAGTAATGAGACTGGGTGCCTTGTTGACGGGACTGGTTTTGTTGGAATTTGTGTGTAATTATTATATTGCATATTGGGGACACATCATGGGAGCGAGGATGGAAGCGGATATGCGCAGTGACATCTTTGGGCATTATCAAAAGCTGACATTCGCTTTTTATGACAATCAGAAGGTAGGACATTTGTTGTCCCGTATCACCAGTGATTTATTTGATATCAGTGAGTTGCTGCATCACGGACCGGAAGATGTGGTGATTTCTGTGATCAAAATAGCGGGTTCGTTTGTGATCCTGCTACAGATCAATACAACGCTTACGATGACGGCGTTCGCTTTTATACCGGTAATGCTTGTGTTTGCGGTCTATTGTAATACCCGGATGAAGCGGGCTTTCGCACAGAATCGGGCGAAGATCGCGGATATTAATAGTCAGATCGAGGATAGCCTTTCCGGGATTCGCGTCGTGAAATCTTTTGCGAATGAAAAAGAAGAATTGAAAAAGTTTAATAAAGGAAACGCGCGGTTCGTGGAGACAAAAAAGAAAAGTTATTGGTATATGGGAATGTATCATTCCGGGTTGAATGCCTTGACCACCATGGTGACGGTTGCGGTTTTGTTGGTTGGCGTGACGCTTTTGGCGTCTGGAAAAGCTTTGGTAACGGATTTAATCACATTTCTTTTGTATGTCAATAATTTTACGGAGC
Source organism: Hespellia sp. (assembly GCA_022790755.1). Taxonomy (GTDB): domain Bacteria; phylum Bacillota; class Clostridia; order Lachnospirales; family Lachnospiraceae; genus Mediterraneibacter_A. Next base: position 12,933 of record JAAVXR010000048.1, read on the forward strand.
CCGTGAAAAAGCTGGTGAATTCAGCGGAACAATTTCAGAATGGATATACGGGGTTTGAGCGTTTCCTGGAGATTTTGTCCATTGCGCCGGATATACAGGATGCGCCGGATGCCATCGCAGTCGAGAAGTTAAAGGGTGATATCACATTTGAAAATGTAGGGTTTCACTATGAGGATCACAAGGACAAAGTGTTAAATCACATTGACCTTCAGATTGAGGCGGGAGATTATATGGCGTTGGTCGGACCGTCCGGTGTGGGCAAGACGACGCTTTGTAGTCTGATACCGCGGTTTTACGAGGTGAGCGAGGGATGTATCCGAATCGACGGGATGGATATTCGAAACATTCGGCTCGATGATCTGCGAAATAATATTGGAATTGTACAGCAGGATGTATATTTGTTTGCGGGAACCGTGATGGATAATATTCGTTATGGTAAGCCGGATGCAACGGACGAAGAAGTCATCCGGGCGGCCAAAAATGCGAATGCACATGAATTTATCATGGGATTTCCGGAAGGGTACGATACGGATATCGGACAGCGGGGTGTCAAACTTTCTGGCGGTCAGAAGCAGAGATTATCCATTGCGCGTGTGTTTTTGAAGAATCCGCCGATTCTGATTTTTGACGAGGCGACGTCTGCGCTGGACAATGAAAGTGAGCAGGTGGTGCAACAGTCCTTGGAGAAACTGGCGAAGAACCGGACGACATTTGTGATCGCACACCGTCTGTCGACGATACGCAATGCGAAAAGAATTCTTGTGTTGACGGAAAATGGTGTGGAGGAAGAAGGAACACATGAGGAACTTCTAGCCCAAGATGGTATCTATAAACATCTTTACTTCAGCGCAAAATGAAAACTTCTTGGAACAGGTGGACAAATATGGTAAAATAAAAACCATCTTTGGAATACAAAATTAGAATAAAAGAGGCAGAGTATGTTAGAATTTGATTTTAAAAGAACCGAACTGGAGGATAGAGATCTGATTTCTTCTTATTTGGCCAAGTCTCCCAGTAGGAGTTGTGAGCGGACTTTTGTCAATGTATTTTTGTGGTCCAGACATTATCCGGTCAAATGGGCAGTAATCGAGGATGCGCTGGTTTTTAAGAGCGAGGACGAGACACATCTGTCTTATGCATATCCGGCAGGTGAACCGGAAAATGTAAAAAAAGCGCTGAAAGTCATGGAACAGTACAGCGAAGAGCGGGGATATGCGTTTTCTTTATATAGTGTGACGGAAGAAATGTTTGAACAATTGGAAACCTGGTATCCGGGAGAATTTCAAGTGGAATATAACCGAGATGAGGCAGATTATATCTATGATCGGGAGAAATTGGAGACACTTTCGGGCAAAAAGCTGCATGGAAAACGAAACCATATTAATAAATTTAAAGCCTTGTATGAAAATTGGAGCTATGAATCGCTGTGCGAGGACAATCTGGAAGAATGTTTTCAGATGGCTCTAAAATGGCGGAATTTGAACGGCTGCGAGGAGGATGAAGAGAAGAACGCCGAAATGTGTGTGACGTTGAATGCGCTGCGATTGTTTCAAGAGTTGGAGCTTGTCGGTGGGTTGTTGCGGGTGAATCAGGAAGTGGTGGCGTTTACGCTGGGCGAACCACTGTGTGAAGACACTTTTGTTGTGCACATCGAGAAGGCATTCGCGGATATTGAAGGTGCATACACGATGATCAATCAGCAGTTTGTCCAGCATGAATGTATGGATTATCACTATATCAATCGAGAAGAGGATACTGGCGCGGAGGGGTTGCGCAAGGCAAAGCTGTCGTACCGTCCTGCTTTTTTGGAGGAAAAGGGGATGGTGACCCGCAGAGAGGGAAAGGAAGCATAGCAAATGATTTCAAAGAAAATGGAAGCAATGGTCAAAAATAGTTCTGCGATTCGTGCAATGTTCGAGGAAGGAAATCGTATGGCAGCGGAATTTGGCCCCGAGAATGTCTATGATTTTAGCTTGGGGAATCCGAATGTGCCGGCTCCCGATGGTGTCAAAAAGGCAATCCTTGCATTGTTGGAGGAAGAAGATCCAGTAGTTTTGCATGGTTATACGAACAGTAATGCCGGATATGAAGATGTGCGCCAATGTGTTGCGGAGGACTTGAACGAACGATTTGGAACGTCTTTTTCTGCCAGAAATATTACGATGACGGTGGGAGCGGCGGGAGGTCTGAACGTTATTCTAAAGGCGCTTCTGAATCCAGGAGATGAGGTGATTACGTTTGCGCCATATTTTGGGGAGTATAGAAGCTATACGGACAATTATGATGGAGTCCTTGTGGAAATTTCCCCTAATATCGAAGATTTTCAGCCAAAACTGGAGGAGTTTCGGGAAAAAATCACTCAGAAAACCAAAGCGGTGATTGTGAATACACCGAATAATCCAACGGGTGTGGTCTATTCGGAAGAAACAATCCGAAAGATGGCAGCAATTCTGGAGGAGAAGCAGAAGGAATTCAAAACAGAGATCTACCTGATCTCGGATGAACCATACCGGGAATTGGTCTATGATGGCACAGAGGTTCCTTATCTGACAAAATATTATGCGAATACGATTGTTGGATATTCTTACAGTAAGTCTTTGTCACTGCCAGGGGAGCGAATCGGATATCTTGTGATTCCAGATGAGGCTGCCGACAGCGGGAGACTTCTGGATGCAGTCAATGTTGCGAATCGAATTCTGGGATTTGTCAATGCACCGACGCTTCAACAGAAGTTGATTGCAAAATGTATTCATGAAAAAACGGATGTATCTTATTATGATCGTAATCGGAAGGTACTCTACGAAGGGCTGCAGAAGCTTGGGTTTCAATGTATCAAACCGCAGGGAGCATTTTATTTGTTTGTGAAATCCCCGGTGGAAGCGGAAAAACAGTTTGTGGAGGCGGCGAAGAAACATCATATTTTGATTGTTCCTGGCAGTTCATTTGGGTGTCCGGGATTTGTTCGAATGGCATATTGTGTTTCTTACGAGACGATTGTGAATGCGCTGCCTAAGTTTGCAAAATTGGCGAAAGAGTATCCACAGTTACAATCATGCGCTTGTCGTCAATGAGGCGGCGGGAGATTCTAAAAGTAGGTAGCAGAGAACAGGAGAAGAAGATGGCCTTAAGTCCTAATATTTTGAAACATATTCGAAAAGTGGAACCCTATGTTCCGGGTGAACAACCTCAGAATAGAGTAGTAAAGTTAAATACAAATGAGAATCCCTATCCACCGGCTCCGGGGGTTGCGGAAGTATTGCAAAGTCTGGATACGGATCAATTTCGTTTGTATCCCGATCCAACGGCCGAGGTGTTAGTGTCCGCATTGGCAGAGAACTACGGAGTTTCCAAAGAGCAGGTCTTTGTGGGAGTGGGATCGGACGATGTGCTTGCGATGTGCTTTCTGACGTTCTTCCAATCTGAGATGCCGATTTTATTTCCGGATATTACATATTCGTTTTATAAAGTCTGGGCAAATTTGTACCGGATTCCGTATGAATGTCCGAAACTGGATGACAATTTTCGGATTCAGAAAGAAGATTACTATCGGTCGAACGGAGGTATTATTTTCCCCAATCCGAATGCGCCGACGGCGATTTACGAAAGTCTGGAGTTTATAGAAGATATTCTTTTGCACAACCAAGATGTGGTGGTGATTGTGGATGAAGCGTACATTGATTTCGCGGGAGAGGGAAAATCTGCATTGAGTTTGTTGGGGCGGTATGATAACCTTCTGGTGGTACAGACCTTCTCCAAGGCAAGATCCATGGCTGGAATGCGTATTGGATATGCCATCGGGAATCCCCTTTTGATTCGGTATCTGAATGATGTAAAATATTCGTTCAATTCCTATACGATGAACCAGGTATCCCTTGCGTGCGGTGTGAAAGCATTGCAGGATAAGGAATATTTTCGGCATACGGTTGATACAATTATGGAGACGAGAGAGTGGGCAAAGGCAGAATTTGCAAAACTAGGATTTCACTTTACGGATGCAAGCGCAAATTTTCTTTTTGTGACACATCCGAACTATGATGCAAACGAACTGTTTCAAGTGCTAAAAGAAAACGATATTTATGTCCGCCATTGGAACAGTGACCGGATTGCACAGTACCTGCGTGTGACGGTTGGAACCCGGGAGGAGATGAAGCATTTGTTCACTTTTTTAAAAGAATACACGTTGAAAGGTACAGGAAAGTAGTATCGCAAAAAGGTTCGAGTGTCAAGAAGAGAGATTGTATAAAGATAGATAAGGGAGAAACTATATGAAAGAAACTTTGATAAACTGGTTTATGGTGAATCTGGGGGGAAAAGTAAGCAAAGAAGTCATCATTTTTTTGATTTCTATGGTGCCAATTCTGGAACTCAGAGGAGGTCTGATCGCTGCTGGTCCAGCTCTTTTGGATGTACCAATGTGGCGGGCGATTCCTATTTGTGTCATCGGAAATATCATACCGGTTCCGTTTATTCTTCTGTTGATTACGCCAATTTTTAAATGGATGAAAGGGACGAATCTTTTGCGACCGATGGTGGAGAAGCTGGAATCGAAAGCGATGAGCAAGAGTGATCAGATCGAGAAGTACGAATTCTGGGGATTGGTCTTATTTGTTGGTATTCCACTTCCAGGTACGGGCGCGTGGACCGGTTCGTTGATCGCCGCGCTTTTAGGAATTCGTTTTCGCAAAGCATTTCCGGCGGTGATGCTGGGGATACTTTTGGCGACCGTAATCATGACCGTTTTGTCATATACGATTCTTGGTGGTATATTTGGGTAAAATGAAAGGAGCTATGTTTATGGAAAAGAAATTTGATGTGATCGCGCTGGGAGAACTTTTGATTGATTTCACGATGAATGGTCAGAGTGAGCAGGGAAACAATTTGTTCGAGGCATGCCCGGGTGGAGCACCGTGCAATGTGCTGGCAATGTTGAACAAGCTTGGTCGTAAGACGGCATTTGTCGGTAAAGTAGGGCAGGATCAGTTTGGTCGGTTGTTGAAAGGAACTCTGGACCAGTTGTCCATTGATACGAGTCATCTGTATATGGATGAGGAAGTTAACACGACGCTTGCTTTTGTACATACGTTTCCGGATGGAGACCGTGAGTTTTCTTTTTATCGGAAGCCCGGCGCAGATATGATGCTCCGAGAAGATGAGATTGACGAATCATTTTTGAAGGAAACAAAGGTCTTCCATTTTGGCACGCTTTCCATGACGGCGGAAGGTGTGCGCAATGCGACGAAGAAAGCCCTTCGACTTGCCAAAGAGAATGGTCTCTTGATTTCTTTTGATCCCAATCTGCGGCCTCCACTCTGGGACTCGCTTGATCTTGCCAAAGAGCAGATGGAATATGGAATGCAGTTTTGTGATATTCTGAAAATCTCGGATAATGAGATTCAATTTGTGTCCGGAAAAGAAGACTATGACGAAGGAATCCAGTATCTGATTGACAAATATCATATTCCATTGATTGTTTTGACATTAGGTAAGGACGGAAGTCGCGCATATTATCAGGGGATGCGTGTTGAAAAACCAGGTTTTCTGCAGAAGAATACGGTGGACACCACGGGAGCTGGAGACTGTTTCTGTGGGAGTACGATCCACTATATTCTGGAACATGGATTGGAACATCTGACAAAAGAACAGCTGGAAGAGATGTTGGTATTTGCGAATGCAGGTGCGTCTTTGATTACAACAAAGAAGGGTGCAATTCGCTCGATGCCGGAAAAAGAAGAAATTTTGCAGTTGATCGGTTAGCATGCGCTTCGTACCGTCCCAGGAATTTACAGAAAAATATGCCTGTTTTTGTGGTATAATCATACAATGATTAGAATTTCAGAAGGTGATTTTTCTAATTAATATATGCAAATTGCACAAAATGTATTCTTCATTGTTCCAGGCTACGGATCTAAGTGCTTCTAACATGTTCTGATGAAAGTATTGAAAAGGAGACGCAACCGCCCTCAATGCGCCGTCCATGGCGCAGATCGGGCTTTCGTCGGCATCCTTGCCGCCGAATTGCTGGGGATTGGCAGAACATGAAGAAGCACTAAGATCCTGCGCAGTCACAATTCCGAACACATTTTGTGCAATTTGCTAGATATACTTTGAAAAAGTACCTTAGGTCATTAGAATCAGGATGATTTTGGAGCGAAATGGTAGTATTGCGAAGGACGAGAGGCATGTAATGAAAAGAGATTGGAGAATCCAAAAGACAGAAAAACAACAAAAGCAGGATCCTCCGATGGTCTGGAAACGAAAGCTGACAGCAGGTATTTTGTGCCTGGCTGTTGGCTTTTTGCTATATATTTTAGCCAGTCGGGTACCAGGTATGGCAGAAAAATATGTCTCTGTAGTTTATTCAAAGATCACAGTACTGATTGGAGGAAGTTTTGGAGTTGTCCCCTTTTCCTGCGCAGAGATGTTACTGTATGTTTTATTGATCGGACTGATCGGCTCTTTTCTGCGAATGCTGTGGAAGTATATTCAGGGTACAAAAAGCACATATGTCTGGAAAGAATGGGGAGCCTCGGTATTTTTGACGGCAGCCATTTTATTTCTTCTCTATGTACTGAATTGCGGAATAAACTATCACAGAGAACCCTTCACCACCCATGCAGGAATGGAAGGGTATTTTTTGACGGACAAAGTCCGCCCGTCCGGTAAGGGCATGGATTCAGAGATATCCTATCATTATACGGTGGACGATTTGAAACGCACCTGCCGTATTCTCACGATGGAAGTGAACCGATACGCTACGGCGGTGGAGAGGGACCAGAAGGGACGCATGTATCTCTCTGGAGATGTACAAGGGAAGGCGGCAGAAGCGATGGCAAAACTGGGTGCGGTATATCCGGTTATGGCAGGGTATTATCCACGGCCGAAGCCGCTTCTTTTTTCGGAAATACTGTCTGTACAGAACTTAACTGGAATTTATGCGCCCTTCACAGTGGAAGCGAATTATAATCGGGATATGACGGCCTACAATATTCCATTTACGATGTGTCATGAGCTGTCCCATCTGCGGGGATTCATGCAGGAGGAAGAGGCGAATTTTATTGCATATCTTGCCTGTTTGAATTCTGGAGAAGTACAGTTTCAATACAGTGGGAGCCTTCTGGCATGGATTCATGCGTCGAATATGCTGAAAAGATATGACGAAAAAGCATGGGAGGAATTGCGGGGACAATTGCATGAAGATGTGCTCGCGGATTTGCGTGCGAATTCTATTTATTGGGATGCTTATAAGAGTGAGATTGCAGAAATTGCCGAACAGGTGAATGATACATATTTGAGAGCAAATGGACAGGTGGATGGAGTAGACAGTTACAATCGAATGGTAGATTTACTGGTAGAATATTGGATGATAAAATGATCCGGCGAAACGTTTCGGTTTTGCCGGATCACTACGGTTCAGAATCTTGTTTTTCTGATAGTTGGAGCAGTTTTATATAATCCCAAAGTCTTTGTTTTGATGTTTTGGAAAGTTTTTGGTAGGCTGTGATAAATTCGTGTTCGTTGATTTTTTGAACAATGATGTAATCCGGGAGAATTTTGGAGGGTTCCTCCTGCATCCCATTGAGCAGAAAATCAATCGAAACATGAAAATAAGAGGCGATTTTAGATAATCGGTCATAATCAGGTTGTTTTCCCTTTGTCTCGTAACCCGCAATTGTAGAACGAGTTACTTTCAGATAGGAAGCCAGTTCCTCCTGTGTGACATGATTGATTTCTCTTAAATATTTGAGATTTTGTGCAAATACCATAGCAGCCCTCCTTGCCTCTATTTAGGTATTTTACCAGTTCTATTCGCGGAATTGAGAAAAGGTGTCTATAATCAACAAAATGAATCGAGGTGTCAAAAAGTAAACTTTTGCGTGGACTTAGAAGACGTTGACAGCGTCTGAGAAACTATTTATAATATATACAAAAGGCATGGATGTATGCTTGCAGGAATACTTTTTGTTCTATGGGAATTTGTTTTGCAGGCGGGATACTTTGTCCGAAGAGTCGACAGGGAAGGAAAGAGATATGATTGCGGGAAATGATGAGGAAAAGAGGAGCCGGATCTGGGAAATAATTACCATAGTTTCCACAGTCTTAATTATTGTTATCGTAGCATTTTTTTTGATTAAAATGTTTACATCCAACCCGTTGGAAGGAAAATGGAAGAGTGAAGACAGCGGACTTTTGATGACGATTGACAAGAACAGTGTTGTGTTGGAGTGGCCAGAAGAATTTGTGGATTCCGGATTAGAAATTTCTTTGAGTTATCGTATTGACAAAGATACTAAGACGTTTACTTTGATTGCGGACGAAGCGGCGCTTCAGGAAGCCATTCAAGAATCGGATGATACGCTGACAGAGGAAGAGTTGAGTTCCAGTGTAGACACGCTCGCAGCGACCTATGATTACAATGTAGAGAACCGTAAGTTGACGCTGACAGACCGGGAATACGGTGAACAGATGATATTTGATAAGCAATAAGAAGATCCCTCTATGAATACGATTGGAGCTACGGTTCATAGAGGGGTTTGTTTTGGGAGAAAAATAGGAGGATAGGTATGGTACGAAAAGACGCGAAAGAGGTTCGGATTGGGGACGTGATGATTGGAGGGAAACATCCGATTGCGATTCAGTCTATGGCGAATACGAAGACGGAGGATGTGGAAGCTACGGTGCGGCAGATTCTGAGGTTGGAAGCTGCGGGGTGTGAGATTGTTCGATGTGCGGTGCCGACAATGGAGGCGGCGCATGCATGTTCGGAGATTAAGAAGAAAATTCACATTCCATTGGTTGCGGATATTCATTTTGATTATCGGCTGGCGATCGCCGCGATGGAGAATGGTGCGGACAAAATTCGCATCAATCCGGGAAATATTGGAAGTACTGAGAGAGTGAAAGCGGTGGTGGACCAGGCGAAGGCACGGGAAATACCGATTCGTGTCGGTGTGAACAGCGGTTCACTGGAGAAAGATATATTGGAGAAATATCATGGTGTCACTGCAGAGGGACTCGTGGAAAGTGCGTTGGGACAGGTGCAGATGATTGAGGACATGGGATATGATAATCTGGTTGTCAGTATCAAGGCTTCCGATGTGCTCATGTGCGTTCGCGCACACGAGTTGATTTCGCAGAAATGCCATCATCCGCTGCATGTGGGAATTACGGAGGCGGGTACTCTGTATTCCGGTAACATCAAATCTTCTGTTGGACTGGGGATCATTTTGCATGAAGGAATCGGAGATACCATTCGAGTATCTCTGACCGGGGAACCGCTGGAAGAAGTGCGTACTGCCAAGTTGATTCTGAGAACGCTTGGTTTGCGAAAAGGTGGAATTGAAGTCGTTTCCTGTCCGACCTGCGGGAGAACGCAGATTGATTTGATAGATCTAGCCAACCGGGTGGAACAGATGGTGGAAGGGATTGATCTGGATCTGAAAGTGGCCGTTATGGGATGTGTGGTGAACGGACCGGGAGAGGCCAGGGAAGCAGATATCGGGATCGCCGGGGGGATTGGCGAAGGACTACTGATAAAGAAGGGAAAAATCATTCGCAAAGTGAAAGAAGAGAAGTTACTGGATGTTTTGCGTGAAGAGTTGCTGAATTGGGAAAAGGAGTCATATGAGTAAGCTTTTTTTTGACGTGTTTCCAACATTAAAAGTAGATCAGGAAACTAGGATGTTGTTTGAGGAAACTGAAGTGAGGAAGGTGACGACAACCTCAGATCGGCGATTCCTTTGTGTGCATCTCTTCAGTGGACATCTGATTCAAAAACAGTCGATTTATTTTATGGAGCGTCGGATTCGAGAGCAGATATTCGGGAAGACTCCGATTTCGGTCCGAATCCGAGAACAATATCAACTTTCCAGCCAGTATACAGTGGAAATGCTTCTGGAAGAGTATCGGGAGAGTATTGCGCTGGAATTGCGCCAGGACAGTGTTCTGGCGGGAAACATGTTTGAACAGGCAAAATGTCATGTGCAGAATGGAAATGTACTCTGTCTGGAAATGGTAGATTCTGTTGTGGCGGAAGGGAAAAAAGACTGTATTCTGCGTTTGCTTCAGGAAGTGTTTCAGGAACGGTTTCAGATGCCGGCTGATATTCGGATTCAATATACGGAGCAAAATGACGAAAAAGATCGGCAGGAGAAAGAAAAAGTTTTGCGGCGGGAAGTAGACGAAATTTTTGCGCAGAATGCACGGTTTAGAGCGGCCCAGGAGAAGAATGACGCTGAAAAAAAGAGTGAAGATGCAGAAACAGGAAAAGAGCAAAGTCAAAAGGCGAACAATGGCCTTCAAGGTGGTCGTAAATCAAATTACGGTAAGAAATATTCCTTTCGCAATTCCAATATTTCCAGAGATCCCAATCTGATTTGGGGAAGGGACTTTGAGGATCAGACGATCACGATGGATCAAATTGTCGGAGAAATGGGAGAGGTTACAGTCCGTGGAAAAGTCATCCATGTAGATACGCGGGAAATACAGAATGAGAAGACCATTCTGATTTTTGCTGTGACAGATTTTACGGATACGATCACAGTGAAAATGTTTACCGCTACACAGCAGCTTTCAGATCTTCTCGCAGAGGTTCGGGAAGGGGCCTTTTTGTGTCTGAAAGGAATTACGGTGATCGATAAATTTGACGGAGAAGTAACGATCAGTTCCGTCCGCGGGATTAAGAAAGCAGAAGATTTTACGACAAAGAGAAAAGATACAAGTCCTGAGAAGCGGGTGGAACTGCATTGTCACACCAAGATGAGTGATATGGACGGCGTGTCGGATGTCAAAGATATTGTAAAACGTGCGCATGATTGGGGGCATCCTGCGGTCGCGATAACAGATCACGGGGTGGTACAGTCTTTTCCGGAGGCCAATCATTTTATTGAGCGTCTGGATGGGGACGATCCCTTCAAGATTATATATGGAGTGGAAGCCTATATTGTGGACGATCTGACAGATATTGCCGTCAATGCCCGGGAGCAAGATTTGGAGAGTACATATGTGGTGTTTGACCTGGAGACGACAGGGCTCAGTGCAATCAAAGATAAAATCATTGAATTTGGCGCGGTCAAGGTGGAAAACGGACGGATTACGGAACGATTCAGTACGTTTGTGAATCCCCAAATTCCGATTCCTTATCGAATCACGCAGATCACCAGTATCACGGATGAGATGGTAGTAAATGCGCCGGATATCGCCACAGTACTGCCGCAGTTTTTGGAGTTTGTCGGTGATGCGGTGTTGGTGGCGCACAATGCTTCCTTTGATGTGGGATTCATTGAGCAGAATTGCCGATACCAGGACATACAACCATGTTTTACTTCTGTAGATACCGTAGCGTTAGCTCGTGTACTTTTGCCGTCCTTGTCGAAATATACATTGGATACCGTGGCGAAAGCTTTGAATATCTCTCTGGAACATCATCATCGGGCGGTGGATGACGCTGCGGCTACCGCAGATATCTTTCTGGAATTCCTGAAAATGTTGAAAGAGCAGCATGTAATGACGCTGAAAGAAATCAATCAATTTGGCGCTATGAATCCCAATGCGATTCGGAAGCTTCCAACGTATCATGCAATTATTTTGGTTCAGAATACGGTGGGACGTTATAATTTATATCAGTTGATTTCCATGTCACATCTGAAGTATTTTAGCAGACGACCGCGAATCCCCAAAAGTGTGTTTAATCGCTATCGAGAAGGGTTGATTCTGGGAAGCGCCTGTGAAGCGGGGGAATTGTTTCAGGCAATTCTGCGAAATAAACCGCAGGAAGAGATTGCAAGGTTGGCCACATTTTATGATTACTATGAAATACAGCCGCTCGGTAACAATCGGTTTATGATTGCGAATGAGAAGATTGCGGACGTTACTTCGGATGAAGACTTGAGAGAACTGAACAGGAAAATCGTAAAATTGGGAGAGGAATTTCATAAACCGGTGGTGGCGACTTGTGACGTGCATTTCCTGGACCCGGAAGATGAAGTATACCGTCGAATTATCATGGCTGGAAAAGGATTTTCAGATGCGGACGAGCAACCACCTCTTTATCTGCGGACTACGGAGGAGATGCTGGAGGAATTTGCATATCTGGGTTCTGCAAAGGCTCGGGAAATCGTGATCGAAAATACAAATCGAATCGCAGATATGATAGAGAAGATGGCACCGATCAATCCAGACAAGTGCCCGCCGGTGATTGAGAATTCGGACCAGGAATTGCGGGAGATCTGTTATAAAAGAGCGCATGAGATGTATGGTGAAGAGCTTCCTGCGCCGGTGAAGGATCGTCTGGAGCGGGAATTGACTTCTATCATTTCCAACGGATATGCGGTGTTGTATATTATTGCGCAGAAGTTGGTCTGGAAATCAAATGAAGACGGATATCTTGTGGGGTCACGAGGCTCGGTCGGTTCTTCTTTTGTCGCGACAATGGCTGGAATCACGGAGGTAAATCCACTGAGTCCACACTATTATTGTAAAGAATGCCATTATCATGATTTTGATTCCGAGGAAGTGCGTGCTTTTGCTGGGAGCTGTGGATTTGATATGCCGGATAAGCAGTGTCCGCAATGTGGGGCTCCTCTGGTCAAGGCAGGATTTGATATTCCGTTTGAGACGTTTTTGGGATTTAAGGGGGATAAAGAACCAGATATTGATTTGAACTTTTCTGGAGATTATCAGGGAAAAGCACATAAGTATATGGAAGTTTTATTTGGGGATGGGTACACGTTCAAGGCAGGGACCACCGGAACACTGGCGGACAAGACCGCTTATGGATATGTGAAAAATTATTATGATGAGCGCGGAGCCAGCAAGCGTAAATGTGAGATCGACCGGATTGTTCAGGGATGTACGGGAATTCGGCGCAGTACCGGACAACATCCGGGGGGAATTGTGGTGTTGCCTCATGGACATGATATCAATGAATTTACACCGGTACAGCATCCGGCAAACGATATGACGACGGATATTGTCACGACGCATTTCGATTATCACTCGATTGATCATAACCTGTTGAAGCTGGATATACTGGGGCATGATGATCCGACGATGATCCGAACTCTTGAGGAGTACATTTCGTCAGATGCGCTGGAGAATGAATTCAATCAGGAGCACCCGTTTATCGCTACCGATATACCGCTGGATGACAAGGCTGTTTTATCTTTATTTCACGATACCAGTGCTCTTGGAATTCAGCCGGATGATATTGGAGGATGTCTATTGGGATGTCTGGGTGTTCCGGAATTTGGCACCGATTTTGCCATGCAGATGGTACAGGAGACGAAGCCGCAGTCTTTATCCGATCTGATTCGTATTGCAGGACTGGCGCATGGCACGAATGTGTGGCTGGGAAATGCACAGGAACTTTTGAAAGAAGGAAAAGCTACGATCTCCACAGCGATCTGTACCCGTGATGATATCATGGTATATTTGATTCACCAGGGAGTGGACAGCGCCCTTTCTTTTACAATTATGGAAAGTGTTCGGAAGGGAAAGGGATTAAAGCCGGAGTGGGAAAAGGCGATGCAAGAAAAAGAAGTTCCAGAATGGTACATCTGGTCGTGTAAGCGTATCAGTTATATGTTCCCAAAGGCGCATGCTGCGGCGTATGTGATGATGGCCTACCGAATTGCTTATTGTAAGATTAACTATCCGCTGGCTTATTATGGGGCTTATTTTGGAATCCGCGCGGATGCTTTTTCTTATGAATTGATGTGTCTGGGGAAGGAAAAGCTGGAGCATCATTTACAGGATTATAAAAACCGTATGGATAGACTATCGAAGAAGGAACAGGACACGTTAAAAGATATGAGAATTGTGCAGGAAATGTATGCTCGGGGATATGAATTCCTACCTATGGATATTTACAAATCGGAAGCTACACATTTTCAGATCGTAGATGGGAAATTATTGCCGCCGTTTTCCAGTATTGACGGGATGGGAGAAAAGGCGGCGGAGGCGGTAGCGGAGGCAGCAAAACAAGGAAAATATCTGTCTCTGGATGATTTTCGTCAGCGCACGAAAGTGAGCAAAACAACGGTGGATCTGATGGTTCAGCTTGGAATATTGTCTGATTTAC
>JAAVXR010000049.1 GCA_022790755.1 Hespellia sp.
CGTCAGCGCCAAGTCCCCAGAATTTACAGTTGATGGTTCCTTCCGGAGTCGTAACAAGCGCAGGACCTTCATCCAGAGACAGATTTGTCACATCATCCACGATACCGATTGTAAATTGATGTTTCTCTGTATTCTTGTATACTGCAACGATCTGTGCCGGCGTCGTATCTTTGGAACCAAGACCATAACGACCTGTCATAACTGGTACCGCATCAAATTTGGAGCCTTTGAGTGCTGCTACAACATCCAGATACAATGGCTCGCCGAGCGCTCCTGGCTCTTTCGTTCTGTCAAGCACAGAAATTCTCTTCACAGAGTCCGGAATTGCGTCGATCAAAGCCTGTGCGCTGAACGGTCTGTAGAGACGTACTTTTACAACACCGACTTTCTCACCAGCCGCCGTCAGGTAATCAATCGTCTCTTCAATTGTGTCACATACAGAGCCCATTGCAACGATTACATGCTCTGCGTCTGCTGCTCCATAGTAATTAAACAGCTTATAATCTGTTCCAATCTTCGCATTAATCTTGTCCATATAATCTTGAACAATTGCCGGAAGTGCATCATAATACGGATTGCAAGCTTCTCTTGCCTGGAAGAAGATATCTGGATTCTGTGCAGAACCTCTCTGACATGGATGATTTGGATTCAGCGCGTTTGCACGGAATTCAGTAAGCGCATCTTTGTTGAGCAGATCGCCCAAATCTTCGTAATCCCATGTCTCAATCTTCTGAATCTCGTGAGAAGTACGGAATCCGTCGAAGAAGTTAATAAATGGAATCTTACCTTCCAATGCAGCACAGTGTGCAACCGGAGTCAGATCCATAACTTCCTGTACGCTGGACTCGCAGAGCATAGCAGCTCCTGCTTGACGACATGCGTAAACATCAGAGTGATCTCCAAAAATTGACAGTGCGTGACTTGCCAGAGCACGTGCAGATACATTGAATACACCTGGCAACTGCTCACCAGCTACTTTATATAAGTTAGGAATCATCAGAAGCAAGCCTTGGGATGCCGTAAATGTTGTAGTCATAGCTCCTGCTGCCAGGGAACCATGTACAGCTCCTGCTGCACCGGCCTCTGACTGCATCTCCGTCACCTGTACAGTCTGTCCGAATAAATTCTTTCTACCTTCGGTTGCCCACTCATCAATATGCTCCGGCATAACAGATGATGGCGTGATTGGGTAAATAGCAGCAACTTCCGTATACGCATATGACACGTGAGCCGCAGCCTGATTACCATCCATGGTCTTCATTTTTCTTGCCATTTCCTTATTCCTCCTTAGATTTGCATAATAAGTTAAATAAATCACATATGAATTTATTATAATCCGAAAAAAATTAAAAGTCTAGAATAGATTCACAGTTTCTTGTTCCTTTTTGTATACAAAAATATCTCATTCCGACTTTTTTGTTCTTTTTTTTCGGATTTCCACAATTTTCATGCCAGACTCAATCTCCTTCTGGCCTTTTTCGCTTCTCGGGAGTCGTCCTTCGTGAAACATCCCCCTTTTTACGTGTTCTTTTCACCGCATCTTTTGAGGACATTTCGGAAGCTCCCGCCGATCTGTGTCTCCCAGATGATGTTGATTCTTCTCGCAGAATCCCTCTTTCGGACGATCTCTGTTCCTCTCGCGGTGTCTTTCTCTCAGACGATCTTTGCTCTTCTCGCGGTGTCTTTCTCTCAGACGATCTTTGCTCTTCCCGCGGTGTTCTTCGCTCAGACAATCTTTGCTCTCCTCGCGGTGTTCTTCTTTCAGATGATTTCTGTTCCTTCCGCGATGTTCCTCGCTCAGACGCTTTTTGTTCCTCACGAGCTATCTTCTTCTCAGACTGTGTGAACGCTTCCTTTTCACTTATATTTTGAGAGGCCTCCATTTCATCCTGCACACCCTCTTTCGGGGACACCTTCTCCTCTTCCTGTGAACCGTATTCCCCGCTTTCTCTTCTGGCCAGTCTTCGTTCCCGTTCCCGGCGGCGTCTCTGGAATTCCGCATATTCCAATCGTTCCAGATTCTTCCGGTTATAGACAAGAACTGCACCGACTCCTATGACAATCAATCCAGCCAATACCTGTGATACTGGCCAGCCAACCAACGGAAGTTTCAATTGATCCGTCCGCAACCCTTCAATCCAAACTCTACCCAGGCCATACCCGAACAGATAGACCAAAAATACTTCTCCCTCGTAACGTTTTCTTTGTCTGTAAAGTAACAATATAATTAAAAGCGCCAGACACCAAAGTGATTCGTATAAAAATGTAGGATGCACCTGAATATAACGGACGCCGTCGATTTTCTCCATATGCTCCTGCATTTTCTGTGTAATGTCCGAAGCTCTCACTGCATCTACCGGAAGCCGCATGGCAAACAGCCCGTCGGTATATTCTCCAAATGCTTCTCGATTAAAGAAATTCCCCCAACGCCCGAGCATCTGCCCATTTACGATGCTGACCGCCACAGTATCAAAGATCAGCGGAGCACGGAGATGATGCCGCTTTGCATATACCACTCCGGTAATCACAGCACCAATAATACCACCGTATATTGCAAGCCCTCCCTGACGAAGATTAAAGATACTCAGAAGATTCCCCTTATACATATCCCAGGAAAATATTACATAATAAATGCGCGCACACAGGATGCTGAAAATCACACCATAAATTGCTAAATCAAAGTAATGATCCGGATTCTGATGCGTTCTTCTTGCCTCCCTGACCGCCAGAAAGATTCCTATCAGTATTGCGGTTCCAATAATCATTCCATAATATGCAATCTCAAATCCAAAAATGGAAATGGATTTGCCCACATGCGCAAGCTCGATATTCAAATGAGGAAAAGCAATATCTGTATGCATTCTATTCTCCCCTTCCTTTTTTAATTGTGCAATTACCTATCCTACACGTTAAACCGGAAGAGCATAATGTCTCCATCCTGTACCACATAATCCTTTCCTTCCAGTCGAACCAATCCTTTTTCTTTCGCAGCGGTATGACTTCCGCATGCCATCAGATCCGAATAGCTGACCACTTCCGCACGGATAAAACCTCGCTCAAAATCGGTGTGTATTTTTCCCGCAGCCTGCGGCGCCTTCGTACCCTCTGTAATGGTCCATGCACGAACCTCCGGTTCCCCTGCTGTCAGATAGCTGATTAGACCAAGCAGGTGGTAGCTGGCTTTGATTAACTTCTCCAATCCTGACTCTTTTAATCCTAGATCTTCCAAAAACATTTTTTTCTCGTCTTCTTCCAATTCTGCGATTTCCTGTTCGATCTGCGCACATACAACAAAGACCTCGCAGTTCTCCCGGGCAGCATACTCCTGCACCGCCTGAACCCCTGCGTTGGACGCTCCATCGTCCATCAGATCGTCCTCCATGACATTTGCAGCAAAAATCACAGGCTTATAAGTAAGAAGATTATAGCTTTCCAACCATACCAATTCTTCATCGTCCAACGTTTCAAAAGTCTTTGCCAGATTTCCTTCTTCCAGATACGCTTTGATCCGTTTCAAAAGTTCCAGCTCTTTGGCCGCCGACTTATCATTTCTGGAAAGCTTCACCGTCTTTGCAACCCGTCGTTCCAGAATCTCCAGATCCGAAAAGATCAATTCCAGATTGATTGTCTCCACATCCCGCATGGGATCGATAGAGCCATCCACATGTACAATATTACTGTCCTCAAAACACCGCACTACATGTACAATCGCGTCCACTTCCCGGATATTTGCCAGAAATTGATTTCCCAGTCCCTCTCCTTTGGATGCCCCTTTGACCAAACCTGCAATGTCCACAAATTCAATGACTGCCGGAATAATCTTTTTTGTCTGATACATTTTCCCCAACACGTCCAGACGTTCATCTGGAACCGTAACGACGCCCACGTTCGGATCAATCGTACAGAATGGATAGTTTGCAGATTCTGCCCCTGCCTTTGTCAGGGAATTAAATAAAGTACTCTTTCCTACATTCGGCAAACCGACAATGCCTAGTTTCATCTTTTATATTAACCTCCTTAAAAACCTTGATTTTAAAGCATTTAACGATATTGCATTTATATTGCTACACCACTGAATTATTCTACCCCATTTTTAGCATACCTTTGGACCATTTAGTGGCCCATCACATTACCATAAGCGTTTCTGCTACCAAGTCAATTTCTTTTTTCTCTTCTTCCTCAGTAGTATGAATATACAAGTTCATCGTAATTCCAATATTAGAATGTCCAAGCAGCATCTGGAGCGTTTTGGGTATCATTTCCACCTCAATACAGTATTTTATATTGTAGCATACCATCGTATTTTTGTGAATATTCAGTTTCAAATTCCGCCACATTTTTTATTTTTCTGCAAAAAAATGCAGTCATATGACTTCATTTCTAAAATCATATGACTGTATTCATGGTTGAAATTATGCTACTTCAGAACTTCTTTCTCCTTCAAAAAATCCTGAACACTCTTTACGACTAGCTCTGCAGTTTCATACTGCTCATCTGCTTCTTCGGAAGATGCCACATAAAAATCATCGTAATCGCTGGCTTCTCTTTTTCTCTTAAGTCTACCAAGACGTTTTCCGATTTCCCTGCCAACCTTGTTATCCATCGACAATGACCCCTTCCTCTCTCACATTTCTATAATATGGCAATACATCCACCCAATATTCATACTGATCTTCATTTTTTATGATTGGAAAAATATCTATACCTGTCCTCATTTCAATATCAAATGCAACATCATAAACCATATTCTCCTTTGACTTGATTTCTACTTCCGATAAGTTAACAAGAATCATTACATCCACATCGGAGTTGTCCTGATAATCACCTCTTGCATAAGAGCCATATACAATTACTTTTGATAAATGTGAACCAAAAATCATCTCCATCTGCTGTGAAAACTGATAAATAATATTTCTTACAGTATCCGGCATAATCTTCCTCCTCCCTCTCGTTCTAAGTTAAATTTCTGGTAAAGTTTCATCAATTCCGCCAAACAGTTAGTCTCTGCCATATTCGTGCTGAACCCATATGCCGCCATAACCGTTTGTAGACCTATTCATTAAATTCTTTATCAAAATTCCACGCCTCAAAAACATTCACATAATTAGAATGTATCTGCTCTCGTTGTTTTTCCCAACCAAATCGATAATTGCAATACTTATCTATATCGTTTAGATATTCATCCACTTCTTTCAAAGCACTTGAAACTCTGCCAACATGAACAGATAACACTGTGTGAAGTGGCTCATCTACAGAAGTCACTATTTTATTTGGGATACTTTGTTTCAAATAGTTTATTTTTACCTTATTGATTGCAATCTTTACAGCATTGTGACCATTCATAATTGGCTGCATATCTATCGCCATTCTCTTACAAAATTTTTGATGCACTTCCAACAAAAGATTTTTTTGGCTAAATGGCGCATAATCAGTACTCTGCAAAGCAAAAATCTCGCTTTGTATCATCCTTGTCGTTTCATCCAAAAGATTATCTGGAACACCAGCTTCTGTATTCTTTTGATGATCAAAAATATTTTGTTGCATCAAAAATAATGCGTGATACAAATAAAGAGCCTGATAGAATATATATTCCTCCATAGACGCTTTCGCGGTAATATATTTTCGCACCTTTTGTGTTCGTTTTTATTGATTTTTTGCACTTTTTTCGCATATACTAAAGAAAAAAGAGGCAAAGGAGATATGGTTATGGCACAGGCAACATTCAGTGTCCGCATGGACGAAGTATTAAAAAAGCAATTTGACGGATTATGCCAAGAATTCGGTATGAACGCTTCTACCGCAATTAACGTATTTGCGAGAGCCGTTGTTAGGCAACGCAGGATTCCTTTTGAAATCTCTTCTCCCGAATCAGATATCACCAGAGAGGACGCAATGCATGCATTTACAGCTTTACGGGCACAAGCCAAAAATAACGGTATTGCTGACATGAGTCTGGATGATATAAATAATGAAATCGCCCTCGCCCGAACAGAGACTGAAACATGATCTGCTACGCAGTCATTGACACCAATGTACTCGTTTCGGCATTATTGTCCGGCAAGGATGATACCGCTATATGGCATACTGGTTGATCCCTCTCCTTCCGGTATCACCCTTCTGGATATAAAAGATGTGCCATTCTATGAGGTAGTGCTTGAGAAGCACAATGACAATGCCTATCTCGTTACTGGAAACATCAGACATTTTCCAAAAGAACCGTTTATTGTAACTCCACGAGAGCTTCTCGATATACTAAACAGCAACTAGTAAATTACAAATATGAAAAAATATTCCTCTCTTCTCTCAGTCTTTTGTCTCCATCAAAACGACCAGGCTACCTTGCAGGAAATGGATCACTGCCTCATCTCCCTGAATCTGATTACTGACACACAGACTGTCATACGGCACCAGACGATGATGTACTAATGGGTATTTTGCCCCCGATATATTAAAATCTTCCACGGCACCGTCCAATGGAAACACTGAAAAATAGTCTCCATAAGCTTCTGATCGTTTCAGGCAAATTTTTCGATTCAACAATCGAATCCGATTATGACCATCCAGTATTTCTGCAGTGATCCCAGCATCCAGTGCAATCTTCAGTATCTGAACATTCGCCCAAATATGATCTACACGACTACCGGTAGCGCCCAAAATCACGACATTATCCTTCTGGTTTTCAATCGCAAGACGCAGTGCAATTTCCGTGTCAGAGGCGTCTTTCACAGGATCAAACGCTCGAATCGGAATCCCCGCAGTACGATAATATTTCAGAGTTGCTGCCGGAATACTGTCAAAATCGCCCACAATCACATCCGGCATAATCTGATGTTCATACAAAAACTGTAATCCCCGGTCAACCCCTATAATATATCCCGTATCTGGGCGTCTCAAAATAGAACACACAAACGCTTCTTCCAGCATACCACCGCTGACTATAACCGTCCGTTTACTCATAGCTCCCTAAAATCTCCATAAACGCAGCCGTATTCTGCGCAATATCTCCCTGAAAAACATCGGAACCGGATACCACCACATTTGCTCCAGCTTTCAAAACTTCCTTGACATTGGATCGGTAAATTCCTCCATCCATTTCAATATCCAGAGAAAGCCCTGCATCATTCGCCATCTTCCGGACAGCCCGCGTCTTGTCCAATGTTTCCGTTATAAACTTCTGTCCACCAAATCCTGGTTCCACACTCATCACCAGAACCATGTCAATTTTATCTAAATATGGGACAAGTTCTTCCACCTTTGTTCCTGGCTTTATAGACAGCCCTGCCTTGATATTCTGCGCACGGATAGCCTCAAGCGTGGCATCCACATCCTCACATGCTTCCAGGTGAACCGTGATAAGATCTGCACCTGCGCTGGCAAAATCCTTTACATAACGGATCGGTTCCGTAATCATCAAATGCACATCCAGAACCTGTTTCGTGCCGGCACGAACAGACTGCAGCACCGGCAAGCCAAATGAAATACTCGGCACAAACATTCCGTCCATCACATCAAAATGCAAATACTGCGCTCCATTTTCCTCCGTCTTTTTGATGGCATCACCTAACTCTTTAAAATCTGCTGCCAAAATCGACGGTGATAAAATATTTTTCATCTTCCATACCTCTTCTTTTCTTGAATCTCCCGATACATCTCCGTATAGCTTTGATATCGCATCCTGTGAATCGCACCATCCTCCACAGCCTTCTGCACCGCGCATCCCGGTTCATGGATGTGATCGCATCCATGAAACCGACATGTTCCTTCATACATTGCAAATTCTTTAAAGCAATATTTCAAATCTTCCTTTTCCAGGTCACTCAGATACAAGGAACTGAAACCCGGCGTGTCCATGATGAAGGAATGTTCATCCACTGCGATTAACTCTGCATGTCGCGTCGTGTGCTTTCCACGGTCGATCTTTTTACTGATTCCCCCAGTCTCCATCTTTGCTTCCGGCTGCAGCCGATTAATCAAAGACGACTTTCCCACCCCGGATGGCCCTGCAATCACAGTGGTTTTCCCTTTGAGGACATTTTTCACAGCCTGAATATTCTCCTGCTCCAACGCACTGGTGAATATCACCGGATAACCGCAGGACTGGTAGACAGACTGCAATTCGGCCTGCTCTTCCTCTCCTACCAGATCCCTTTTATTAAAACACAAAACAACTGGAATCCCTTTATTTTCCATCATCACCAGAAAACGATCCAAAAGCCAAAAATGCGGTCTTGGCTTCGTCATTGCAAAAACAATCAACGCCTGATCTACATTCGCTGCTGCCGGACGGATCAATTCATTCTTTCTTGGAAATATACTTTCCAGGTTACCCGTCTTCTCTGCCTCATCCAGAATCGTAATCTCTACATTATCTCCAACCAGTGGCTTTTGCTTTTCTTTCCGAAAAATTCCTTTTGCCTTACATTCATAAACACCGGATTCTACTATGAACACATAGTAGAATCCGGCAATTCCTTTGATAATTTTCCCCTGCATCAATTTCTAATATTCTCCGCCTTCATCCGGATTATCATCCGGCACATCCGCCGGCGCTTCCGGCCCGTTACTGATCACATAACCAATCGCAGACCCTTCTTCCACACGACTTCCGGGTGATGCAGTCTGTGAAATGACATATCCATAAGATACGTTATTGCTGTATTCATAGGTCACATTTCCGACGTTGAGGCCCGCTTCCTGCAATGCAACTGCGGCTTCATCTCCGGTCTTTCCAGTCAGAGTCGGAACACTGACCAATTTCGTCTTCGGACCGATGCTCACCACATAATCTACGCTGGTTCCTTTTTTCACCTTTTTCCCGGCTTTGGTTCCCTGCGAGATGACCAAACCGGCTTCCACATCGTCGCTGTTCTTCTCTGTAACGTTACCGATCTGCAACCCAAGCTGCGCCAGCGTTGCTTCCGCATCTCCGCTCGACATTCTTTCCAGGTTCGGCACTTCTACTTTCTCCACACCCATGCTGACTACCATCGTCACCTCTGAACCCTCTTTCACGGTAGTTCCAGCCACCGGATTCGTGGAAATTACTTTTCCTTCGTCTACATCATCACTGTAAGACGCCTCCGATCTCACGACCAGTCCTGCGCCCTCCAGCGTTTTCTGTGCACTGGATTCGTCTTTGTCTACTACATCCGGCACCTGTACCTCAGCGGCCTCTTTCCCACTGCTGATTACCAACTCAATCTGAGAGTTCTTTTTCGCACGCTTCCCAGACTCCGGACTCTGCTTCATTACGATTCCTTTTTCATACTGTTCAGATTCTTCTCTGGAAGCGATCTTGTATCCAAGTCCGACATCGTTCAGCATATCAATCGCTTCTTCTTCTGTTTTGCCGACGACATCCGGTACTTCTACTTTTTCTTCCTTGTCACTCGTCAAAGAAAAATCAGGACCAAACTTGATCACACCCGCTGCTTTTCCTACCAGGAAAATGACAATAAAAGCAATGATAATCGCTACGACAATCATCAAAATCCGCATGACTTTTGCCATTTTCGGATTCACATCCTCATCCTGATCGTCATCGTATTCGTCTGAATCATAATCGTCATCATCATAGTCATCATCGTCGTATTCATCGTCATAGTCGTCATCATAATCATCATCGTAATACTCATCATCATAGGACGCTTCTCTCTGAATTCGGGCCAATTCATCATCCGTCACCATAATCGTGTCTGTGCCGCGTACTACCGGACCCAGTTTCACAAAATCCCCATCTGGATCTACCAGTGCCCTCTTCAAATCTAATATCAGTTCCTGTGCATTCTGATATCTACGATCCGGACTCTTCTGCGTACATTTTAAAATAATGCATTCCAAGCTGTATGGAATATTCGGAACCACCTCAGACGGCGGAATGATCTCCTCCTGAAGCTGCTTGATTGCCACTGACACCGTAGAATCCCCATCAAACGGCACACGTCCGGTAATCATCTCGTATATGGTAATACCTGCAGAATAAATATCGCTCTTCTCATCCGTCAGGCTTCCTCTCGCCTGTTCCGGAGAAGTATAATGTACAGATCCCATTACATTCGCACTGATGGTATTGGAAGATGTCGTCGCTCTTGCGATTCCAAAATCCGTCACCTTCACCTTACCGTCATTCGAAATGATAATATTCTGCGGTTTGATATCTCTATGAATAATATGGTGACTGTGCGCCGCTTCCATCCCCGACGCCAGTTGAATTGCTATACTGATCGTTTCCTTTGCAGAAAGACGCCCCTTTTTCTCGATATAGTCTTTCAGAGTGATGCCTTCCACCAGCTCCATCACCATAAAGTACAATCCTCGATCCTGTCCGACATCGTAGACGTTCACGATATTCGGATGCATCAGACCACCGGCCGCCCTGGCTTCACTGACGAACTTGGATATAAACACATCATCCGAACGGTAATCACTCTTCAGCACCTTGATTGCAACATGACGGTTCAGCTTGTGATCCATACCCTTATAGACATCCGCCATCCCACCGAAACCGATTCTTTCGATGATCTCATAGCGCTTCCCCAAAAATACTCCCGACTTTAACATATACTCACCTCACCCACACATGGTTCTATCAACACAATTCCTATATTATCCGTACCGCCGTTTTCCTTCGCCGTTTCCACCAGCGTCTCCGCCGCTTCCACAACGTCTCTCGCCCCCTGTACGATATGAAAGATCTCCTCATCTTCCACCATATTACTCAAACCGTCGGTACACATTAAAATAATGTCCCCTTTTTTCAGACGATGCTCGTAAAAATCCACCTCAACGTCCTCTTTAGCGCCAATTGCCCTGGTAATAATATTTTTATCCGGATGGTGTTTCGCCTCCTCCGGTTTAATTCCACCGAGCCGAACCATCTCTTCCACCAGAGAGTGGTCTTTTGTCAATTGCGTGATTCCCTGATTGATCAGATATAAACGGCTGTCTCCCACATTTGCAAAATACATCATCTGATGGATGATCGTCGCAACCACCACCGTTGTCCCCATTCCTTTCAGGTGTTCATCACTGGACGCCTCCTGAATCAATCTACGATTGGCCGTCTTGATGGCCTGCACCAGAGAACGTTCGACATCGTCATCCTTCCCGCGTCTCAACTCCCGCTTTAATACATCTACGGTGAACTTTGAAGCATAATCTCCTGCCTGATGACCGCCCATTCCATCGGCGACAACAAACAGATTCGGCAAATGCCCCAGTGGATTATCGGTCACAAAAACATAATCCTGATTTACTTTTCTTACTACACCAACATCCGTTACAAAAAATGTCTTCATGCCATCATCCTTCCCTGGTAATCGCATAACGCCTCCGCAATTGTCCACAGGCTCCGTCTATATCAGAACCCATTTCCCTTCTTATAGTAACATTTATTCCACTTTTTTCAAGTTTATTTTTGAATTTCTGCGCATTTTCGCCA
The DNA here is from genome assembly GCA_022790755.1 of Hespellia sp. Lineage (GTDB taxonomy): Bacteria > Bacillota > Clostridia > Lachnospirales > Lachnospiraceae > Mediterraneibacter_A. Next base: position 11,441 of record JAAVXR010000049.1, read on the forward strand.
GAAGGTCTCTTGAAATTGCGCTCTTTGATCGGATTCACCGGAATCAGATTCACATGGCAATTTCGCTTACCCAGTAAATGAATCAACTCTCCGGCGTCCTCATCTGTATCGTTCACACCATGTATCAGGCTATATTCATATGTCATCCGACGCCCCGTTTTCTGAAAATACGCGTCGCAGGCAGATAACACTTCTTCTAAAGGATACTTGTTCGCAATCGGCATCAACTTCTTTCGTTTCTCCTGTGTGGAACCGTGCAGAGAAAGCGCCAGCGTTATCTGAAAATGTTCCTCCGAAAGCCGTAAAATCCCGGGAACAATTCCGCAAGTTGACACTGTGATATTGCGCTGACTGATATGCAATCCATGTTCATCTGAAATCATACGGATAAATCCGGTCAAATTCTCATAATTATCTAGAGGCTCTCCAGTCCCCATCACCACGATATGTGAAATTCTCTCCCCACAGATTTTCTGAATCTGATAAATCTGCCCCAACATTTCCGAAACCGTAAGATTCCTTTCCAGACCGTCTATCGTGGATGCGCAGAACCGGCACCCCATTCGACACCCCGCCTGAGAGGAAATACAGACCGAATTGCCATGCTTATATTTCATAAGTACGCTTTCCACTTCATTTCCATCACATAATTGAAACAGAAATTTATTCGTCCCATCCAACGCTGACACCTGCCGCTGCAGCAAGTCGACGCTTCGTATCTCATATCGCGCATTCAACTTTTCCTGCAACTGCCTGGATAGATTCGTCATCTCCGAAAACTGTTCTGTCCCCTTCTCATGCAACCACTCATAAATCTGTTTGGCTCGAAATTTCTTTTCGCCCAATAATTCTATCTCTGATTGCATCTGTTCCCAATTGAAAGAAGCAATATCCTTTTTCATATGCTTATCTGTGCTCCCCTACTCGTCTAAACTTTGCCAGAAAGAATCCATCGCTTTTATGAATTCCCGGCAGAAGCTGTAGCATCCCGTCCTCCTGCACATCTCTGTGCAGTTCTTCTGGCAGCATTGGACGGATATCTGCCAGAACAAATTCCGGATGTTCCTTCAAAAACCAATGTACATTCTCTTCATTTTCAGCCGCATGTACCGTACATGTACTGTATAGAAGTACGCCCTCTGGTTTGACGTACTGACATACAACCTCTAAGATTTCCCGCTGCAATACTGACAATTCCTCGGCCAAATGTTTCGTCATTTTAAATCTCAGATCCGGTTTTTTTCCCAGTACACCAAGCCCCGAGCATGGCAAATCAGCAATCACAAGATCTGCCTGTTTGATCCACTCTTTATCCAGCACTTTCGCATCTTGTTGCGCCGCCGTTATATTATGTAGACCGGACCTCTGAATATTTTCCTGAAGCAATCCCACCTTATACTCGTTGATATCTCTGGCTTCCACGCTGCCAATACCCTCCAACAGTTCCGCCACATGCAGCGCCTTTCCTCCAGGCGCGGCGCACACATCTATCGCACGAATGGAATCACTATTTACATCCGACTGCTTGCATTCCTCTCTGAAAGCCGTCGCCGCCACATGTCCTGCAAGAATAGAACTGATATCCTGCACGGTAAATAATCCTTCCTGAAAACTTTTCAGGCTGCTCAAATGATCAAATCCGCTGATCTGAAACACATAATCCAGATAGAGATGCCGGACAACGCAAAGGCCCTCTGCTTCCAATAACTTCTGCAGTTCTTCCGGCTGAACCCGGTTTCGATTACAGCGAATCGTCAAGCGTTTTTCTTCCTGAAAAGCCTGCAGCATCTGCTCCAATATCTCCAAAGAATACGTTTTTCGCCAAAGTTTTATCAGCCACTCCGGTGTCGAAAATCGTACGGACAGATACCGCACTTCATCAGACGGAGCCGGATACGCAATCTGATCCAGATTCCTCGCGACATTGCGGAGCACTCCATTGACAAAGCCCTTCAGGCCGGAAAAACCTTTTTTTACAGAAAGCTTAACTGCCTCATTACAAATTGCATGCACCGGCACAGAATCCATATATTTCAGTTGATACACAGACATCCGAAGAATACAACGGATCACCGGTTTCATCTTCTGTGTTTTCGTCTTTGAAAAACAGTCGATGATATAATCCAACTCTATCAGGTGTTCCAGAGTTCCCTCCGTTACTCTTGTGATAAAAGCACGTTCTTTTTTCTCGAGATATTGGTATTTATTCAACACATCACGCAGCACAATATGACTGTATCCATCGTTCTCCAGAATTTCCAGAAGAACAGCCAGTACGATTTCACGCTCGCTGGTTGTCTTATTCGTCATTGCGTCGGCCTCCGATCAATATCAGACGGAAAAGCTGCAAAATGGACGCTGCTGCACCAGCCACATAAGTCAGAGCTGCTGCCTTCAACACCTTTTTGGTTCCCGCCACTTCATCTGAATACAACATACCAGTGTCCTCCAGAATCTTCACAGCTCTTCTGGACGCGTTAAACTCCACCGGCAATGTTACAATCTGAAACAAAACAGACGCCGAGAACGCCAGGATTCCCAAACGAATCAACAGCATAGATACGGAACTGTTCATGAACAGTCCAATCAAAATCAAAGGCCACGCCGCCACGGAACCAAAATTAGCTATCGGCACCAGATTACCCCGGATCGCCAGCGGTACATACCCTCTTGCATGTTGTATCGCATGTCCGCATTCGTGTGCTGCCACGCCGACTGCCGCCACAGAATCCGCATGATATGTGGCGTCCGAGAGCCGCAATATTTTCGATCTTGGATCATAATGGTCCGTCAGGTTCCCACTCACTCTCTGCACGCTCACATCATGAATACCACTTGTACGCAGAATTCGCTCCGCCGCTTCCTTGCCAGTCATCCGATTATGATTGCGCACCTTCGCGTACCGTTGAAACGTGCGATTCACCCTCGCGGACGCTAACATACAGATTAAGGCGCCAATTACTACTAAAATATATGTGCTGTCATAATAAAAATGATACACGCAGAAAACCTCCTACTATTTTAGAATTGTCCCCACCTCTAAATGATATCCCCGCAAAAAGGCATCGGCATTCATTCGTTTCTTGCCTGGAATCTGCAGTTCCCTCACGACAAGCTGTCCGCTTCCTGTCTGCACCCAAAATGCATCTTTCTCCACTCTCGTAATCGTGCCTGGAACTGACTGTTCATCCGTTTCCAGGACGTCCGCCTGCCAGAGTTTCATTACCTTCCCATTCCACTCAGTATATGCACTTGGCCAGGAATTTAAACCCCGAATCAGGCGCTCAATTTCACAAGCCGATTTCTCCCATTGAATATGCCCCAACTCTTTCGTCAACATTTTCGCATATTTTGTCGGCGTTTCCCCCTGATGTTCAAACACTGCCGTCCCATCTTCCAAAGCTTCCAATGTCTCCACACACAGGGCTGCTCCGGCAGCCGCCAACTTGTCATGCAAGCTTTCTCCGGTTTCTGTTGCCAGAATCGGTATTTCCCGCCGAAGGATCATATCGCCGGTATCTAGACCTTCGTCCATCTGCATGGTCGTTACCCCAGTCACTTCTTCTCCATCCAGAATCGCCCACTGAATCGGCGCTGCGCCGCGATATTTCGGTAACAGAGATGCATGCACATTGATACAGCCATAAGGCGTCAGTTCCAGAATCTCCTTTGGAAGAATCTGCCCAAAGGCCACCACCACAATCACATCCGCCTGGTATTTCCTTAATTCATCCACACACTCTGCTTCTTTGACTCTTCTCGGTTGATACACAGGAATCCCATGGGACAGAGCCGCCTCCTTGACCGGCGTATATTGCATTTCCTTTCCTCTGCCTCTTGGCTTATCCGGTTGCGTCACGACGAGACACACTTCATGTCCCGCCTCAACCAAAGCTTCCAACGTACCAACTGAAAAATCCGGAGTTCCCATAAAAATGACTCTCATGTTACTCTTCTTCCTCCTCCGCTCTTGTGTCACGAAGTTCTCCTTCCACGAGTTCCACATACAACTGACCATCCAAATGGTCGATCTCATGGCAGAATGCACGGGCGAGCAGCCCTTCTCCTTCCAAAACAATTTCCTGCATGTCCTGATCCAGCGCCTTCACCTTCACATAATCCGGACGCGTCACAACGCCACATTTTCCCGGAACACTCAAACAAGCCTCCTCACCGGTCTGTTCCCCGGAAACCTCCACAATCTCCGGATTGATCAACAGGATTGGCCCGTCCCCCACATCAATCGTAACAATCCGCTTCAAAATTCCAACCTGAGGCGCCGCCAGACCAACGCCCATCTGCTCATACATGGTGTCAAACATATCTTCAATCAGAATCTTCGTCCGTAAGGTCATCTTTGTCACCGCCTTACTCCGCTTCTTCAGAATTTCATCCCCTATTTCACGCACCGCTCTAATCGCCATATTTTTAAATCTCCTCCTCTTATTTTCGTTTTCTATTTAGACTCAGGTGTCAAAAGATGCTTTCTCAGAGTGCAATTTGCCAACACCACCCTCCAACAAAATATCTTTTATCCCAAAATCAGAATACATGCATCGGATCAAAATCAAACTGAACCCGTATCGTCTGATATCCGGAATTGATTTCAATATATTGCTCCAGTTTATTCTTTACCTCTATCAGTGTATCATACTTTTGACATTTGAGATAGACTACCTTTCGATAAACATCGTTTACTCTTCCCACTGAAGGGCTTGCCGGACCAATAATCTGCATCTCTCCCCGCCCATTCAGACGATTCGCGAACATTTTCAGATAATCGGCGCCTTTTTTCAGGAGAGCTTCCTCCTGGCAGGTCAATAGTACCGCCAGCAGATGCTCCACCGGGGGATATCCCATCACTTTCCGGTAGTGCAATTCTTCTTTATAGAAAGTATCATAATCCTGCAATGCCGCGGATACAATACTGTAATGCTCGGGGCTGTATGTCTGGATCACAGCCATCCCAGGCTTATGGCTTCGGCCCGCTCGGCCCGCCGCCTGCGTCAACAATTGGAATGTCCGCTCCCCAGCCCGGTAGTCGTCCGCATACAGCGACATATCCGCCGCCAGCACTCCGACCAACGTCACATTGGGAAAATCATGTCCTTTGACAATCATCTGTGTTCCGATCAGAATGTCCGCCTCTTCATTTGCAAACGCGGACAATATTTTCTCATGCCCGTTTTTTTCCCGTGTCGTATCCAGATCCATCCGCAGAACAGCCGCCTGTGGAAATGCCTGCCGAACGATGTCTTCAATCTGTTGCGTTCCTGCCAGAAATTCTCCCAGATAGTTTGAACCACACTCTGGACAGACCTGCATCCTCCTCTGCTCATACCCACAGTAATGACAGACCAATCTGCCACCTTTGTGGGTGGCCAGTGACACATCACAATGCGGACACTTGATCACATGACCACATTCGCGGCAAGAGAGAAATCCCGCATATCCTCTTCGGTTCAAAAACAGCATGATCTGTTCTTTGCGCTTCAGTCGATCTGCCATCAATTCATACAACTTTCTGCTTAAAATCGAACGATTCCCCCGCTTTAATTCTTGGCGCATATCCACCGTATGCACCACCGCCATAGAAGCATCCGACTGCGCCCTATTTCGCAGGACCACCAACCCATATCGTCCCGTTTTGGCCCGGTACATTGCCTCCAAAGAGGGAGTCGCGGAACCCAATATCACGCCGGCTCCTTCGATTTTGGCGCGAGCAATCGCCGTTTCTCTCGCATGAAACCGGGGCACCTGCTCACTTTTGTAAGTCGTCTCATGTTCTTCGTCTATCACAATCAGCCCCAGATTTGGAAACGGCGTGAACAGAGCTGATCTGGGGCCTATCATCACATCAATCTCTCCATTTCTGGCTCGCATCATCTGATCATAGCGCTCTCCCTGCGTCAACCTGGAATTCATAATCGAAATGCGATCGCCAAACCGATGATAAAAACGCATCACCGTCTGATAGGTCAACGCGATCTCAGGAATCAGCACAATCGCCTGCATTTTCCTCCGCACCATACGATCAATCAGCTCAATATAGACCTCTGTCTTCCCGCTGCCAGTCACCCCATGAATCAGCCATGCTTCACGGCTTTCCGGCGTACCTTCTTTGCCTTCCATCAGACCTTGCCAGATACTCTCAATCGCTTTTTTCTGATCCTCTGTGTACGCTACCTCTTTCTGCATCACCGCTCGTTTCTGAATAGGATTGCGGTAAATTTGCTCAGATTCTAAAATAGCCACTCCTTGTTCCTCCAGTGCCCGAATCACGGTACGGGAGATGTTCAGCTTCTTCACCACCAGATCATATTCCAGCGTCCCCTCATCTAACAGCGCCGCCAAAAGCCTCGCTCGCGCTTTCTGGTTCTTATTCAGATAAAAATCCAGTTTCTCACGACCAGCCGTCTCGTCCAACAGAAGCCGGACATATTTCTTCACTTTGAGATTTTCCTGTCTCTTAATTGGCAGTACCGTCTTCAAAGCCTGAATCATGGTGCCGCCGTAATGCTCTTTCATCCATGCCGCCAGAGCGACCATCCTCGCCTCAATCGCCACACTCTTTTCCGCAATCCCTATGATCTCCTTTATTTTTGCAAGATCATAATCACATTGTTCCGAAAATCCAACGATATACCCCTTCGTCTTTCGATTTCCTCTCCCGAAAGGCACCACGACTTCCATTCCAATCTTCAATCGTTTCTCTAAGTTGGAAGGAACTCGATACTGGAAAATTTTATCTAATTTTTCATGTGTAATATCTACAATAATATTGGCAAACATTTACCTGTCCTTATACATATGCCCACTAAGGAAGCACTTAGATCCGTAGCCTGGAACAATGAAGAATACATTTTGTGCATTTCATTTCGCTAGTTCCTCAAGAACCTCTGTGATCAAAACGCGCTCATCCATATCATATTTCACGCCTTTGATCTCCTGATAATCTTCGTGGCCCTTCCCAGCTAGCACAATAACGTCTCCCGGCTGTCCATACTCGATCGCGTATTTGATCGCTTCTTTCCGGTCGCAGATTTCCACGTATGTTCCGTTTGTCTTCTCAATCCCAGTGCGGATATCGTCTATAATGGCCTGCGGCTCCTCAAATCTCGGATTATCCGACGTGATAATCGTCAGGTCTGCAAGACGCCCAGATACTTCTCCCATCTCAAAACGCCGGTCCCGAGAACGGTTTCCACCACATCCAAACACGCATACCAACCGTTTCGGATGATACTCCTTCAACGTCGTCAAAAGACTCTCCAGACTCATTGCATTATGGGCATAATCAATCATCAAGGTGAAATCATCGGAAACTTTGATCATCTCAATTCTGCCTTTGACTTTGATGGCCTTCAATGCTTTCTGGATCTTCTCAACCGACACCTGAAAATGCCTGCACACAGCAATCGCTGTCAGTGAATTGTATACGCTGAATGTCCCCGGAATATCAATCTCTACCTCAAAATCCATCAGACCAGTTACATGGTAGGCCACTCCCAAATACCCCGGCCGGGACACCAACCGCATATCCACAGCTCTCAGATCCACGTCCTCCTGAAATCCAAACGTTTCTGTACGACAGGATGCATTCTGAAATACCTCTGCAAAATACGGATCATCTCCATTCGCAATTCCTAACCGGCATTGTTGGAACAATAAACTCTTGCAACGTTTATAATCTTCAAAATCTTGATGTTCATTCGGACCGATATGGTCGTGTCCAAGATTCGTAAAAATCCCGATCTCAAAGGGAATCCCCGCCGTGCGGTGCAGCATCAACCCCTGCGATGATACTTCCATCACCACACTGTCGCATCCTGCTTCCACCATCTGCGCAAAATACTGCTGAATGGTATAAGACTCCGGTGTCGTGTTAGCTGCTGGAATTTTCCGATCACCGATAATCGCCTCGATTGTTCCAATCAGGCCAACTTTTTGCCCCACCTCTTCCAAAATGGAACGAATCATATAGGCGGTCGTCGTCTTTCCCTTCGTTCCCGTGACTCCGATCACCTTCAACTTCTCTGCCGGATACCCAAAATATGCGGCGGACATCAGCGCCAATGCATAGCGTGTGTCTGCAACCTGGATCACCGTAACATGTTTCGGCGCTTCCACCGCCTTCTCCACAATCAATGCTGCCGCACCACTTTTTACAACTTCGGGTACATAAGTATGGCCGTCTGATACCGCACCGCTAATACACACAAAGACGCTGCCGGTTTTCGCTTGGCGCGAATCCGGCGTCAATGTTGTAATCTCTATCTCCTCATTTCCCTGGAGTACTTTGTATTCCAAACGTTCTAACAATTGAATCAATCTCATATCATGTATCCTCCGCAATCCCCAAATTTCCTATGTGCATAATCATATCACAAACAGGATAGTGATGCAAAATTGTATTCTTAATTTTTTGTGAATATTCTTCCTCAAAACTTTACATACCTCTTAAAACATGGTATACCCAAAGAGTTCATGATTTGGAGGGACATTTTGTATGAATCGCATTTTATTATTTTTCTTAAAACCATTGTCTTTCTTGCCGGCGCTCATCATGATGTACGCCATATACAGCTTTTCCTCTCAGACTGGTTCTGAATCCGGAAACTTAAGCTATCAAGTGAGTGTAAAAGTGGTGGAAATCGGTAATGAAATATTAGATAAAAATCTGGAAGACTGGGAAATAGAAGAGGTTGCTGGAAACATCGAGTATTACGTCCGCAAAGCCGCTCACATGACAGAGTATTTCCTGTTAGCTGTTGCCGTTTCTTTTCCACTCTATGTATACGGACTTCGAGGATTCCCGCTCATGCTTTTTGCCGGTATGATCTGCGTGGGATTCGCCTGCGGAGATGAATATCACCAATCCTTCGTCGACGGAAGAGGACCCTCTGTCAAAGACGTCTGCATCGACAGTGTCGGCGTATTTTTCGGAATCCTGCTGGTGCGGATCGTCTGCTGGACTTTCCTCGCCCCGGTTCGCATGTTGGAGCGAGCACAGAGGCGCAAGCAGAGGAGGGAAGCCAGGCTACAGAACCGCCAACGACCGCCTCAGTCAAGTGTATCCGGCTCACGACGTACCGCCTCCCGGCATTCCAATATGGCGGTCTCTTCAAAAAGCGCTGCTGCAAGACAAAAAGAGACTTTGAGAAAAGAAGGAAAGCGGCATGTTTACTGATCCCGAAAGCCTTTCACAACCGCACCCTCGCCGTATTTCTGTCGGATCACATTCATCGCTTCCCGCAATCGCCTTTGCTTCTCCATCTGTTCCGGCTGTAGGTCAAAAATCGTCATCTGTTCCGGCTCCTCTTCTTCCACAAGCTTGGCAGTCCGAATACCAAGCAGCCTCACAGGCTCCCCGCTCCAGAGTTCTACAAACAGCTCACAGGCAGTCTGATAAATCATCTCATCCACATTGGTTGGCCGCATCATTTGTTGCTGGTGCGATACCTTCTGAAAGGTATGATATTTAATCTCCACGCTGACCATACCAGCTTTCTGTCCCGCTTTTCTAAGCCTCTTTCCGACGCTTTCCGAGAGCTTGCGCAGGACTACCTTTGCCTCTTCCACTGTCGTCAGATCCTCTCCCAGAGTCGTAGAATTCCCGATTCCTTTTGCTCCCGTCTGTTCCACATGCACTACAGAATCGTCGATTCCATTGGCAAATCTCCAAAGCATCTGTCCATGACTTTTTAGATGCGCTTCCACCAACTGTACATCTGAGCGCGCCAGATCGCCGATCGTCAATATCTCCAACTTCTTTAACGTTTCTACGCTGGAACTTCCAGCCATATACAATTCTCGTATCGGAAGCGGCCACATCTTTTCCGCGATCTCATCCGGAAATAATGTGTGCACCTTGTCCGGCTTTTCGAAATCCGAGGCCATCTTCGCCAACATCTTATTACAGGAAATCCCAATATTCACCGTAAATCCAAACGTTTCCCGGATTCCGTCTTTCAAAATACGAGCCGCCTCCCGCGGCGTGGCATACTGGTGTACAACCCCTGTAAAATCCATATAACACTCATCCACGCTGACCTGTTCAATATCAGGACAAAACTTCATCAGATATGTCATCAATTCCCGGCTCTTCTCACGATACATCTTGTGATCCGGTGGAAATGTTCGCAAAGTGGGACATTTACGAAAAGCATTCGCAACCGGTTCCCCGGTACGAATGCCATATCGTTTCGCAGGAATGGATTTCGCAAGCACGACTCCGTGACGCGACTTCTGATCACCGCCGATAATTGCCGGAATCTCACGAATATCCATTTCCGCTCCATTTTTCAGTTGTTCCACCGCCGTCCAACTCAGGTACGCGGAATTCACATCAATATGAAATATGATGGACGACACTTGTACACCCTCCTGTTATGAAGTTCCTTCTTATCCGATGCACGAAACATCTCATCAGACAGACCTCTCACTTTTCGCCGTTAATTTTCCATCCTGGACATCCAACAGGATCGTGTCCTCACTCCGGACATTCCCCTCCAGAATCAATTTTGCAGCCAGCGTCTCCACATGTTTCTGAAGATATCGCTTCAACGGCCTTGCCCCATACATGGGCTCGTAACCGCCGTCCACGATAAACTGTTTTGCGGATTCCGTCAGTTCCAGAGAAAGCTGTTTATCGGCCAGACGTTGATTCAAATCTGCCACCAATAAATCAATGATGGCATAGATATTCATTTTCGTCAATGGTTTAAAGAGGATGATTTCGTCCAGACGATTCAAAAATTCGGGCCGGAAATGCGCTCTCAACTCGTTCATCACCATTTTCTGGCTTTCCTCCTGAATCGTTCCATCCTCCCGAATCCCTTCCAACAGATAATCAGCGCCGATGTTGGAGGTCATAATCAGTATCGTATTTTTGAAATCCACAGTCCGCCCCTGAGAATCCGTAATCCTTCCGTCGTCCAACACCTGGAGCAGCACGTTAAACACATCCGGATGTGCCTTTTCCACTTCATCGAACAGTACTACAGAATACGGTTTTCTCCGAACCGCCTCTGTCAACTGTCCACCTTCATCATATCCAACATATCCCGGAGGCGCTCCGATCAGTCGAGACACGGAATATTTCTCCATATACTCGCTCATATCAATTCGAACCATATTGTTCTCATCGTCAAACAGACTGGCAGCAAGTGCTTTCGCAAGCTCTGTCTTGCCGACACCGGTTGGTCCCAGGAACAGAAAAGATCCAATTGGTTTTGTCGGGTCTTTAATACCCGCCTTAGACCGAATAATCGCCTCTGTCACAAGTTGCACACCTTCATCCTGTCCGATCACACGTTTATGCAGTTCGTCCCCAAGATGCAGTGTTTTACTGCGCTCGCTTTCGTTTAATTTGGTGACCGGAATCCCACTCCACCTGGAAATAATTCGGGCAATCTCTTCCTCAGACACCGCCTCGTGTACCAGAGAGAGCTCTCTCTCCCGCGTTCGTTCTTCTTCCTCATCCAACATTTTCTTCAACTGTGGCAATCTTCCGTACTGCAATTCCGCTGCCTTGTTCAGATCATACTGCTGCTGCGCTTTCTGAATGTCCCGATTGATCTGTTCAATCTCTTCCCGAATCTTCTGCACACGTTCCACGGAACTCTTCTCATTGTCCCACTGTGCCTTCTTTCCGGAAAATTCTTCCCGCAGTTCCGCTAATTCTTCCTGCAGATTCACCAACCGGTCCTGACTCAACCGGTCGTCCTCTTTTTTCAACGCCGCCTCCTCAATCTCAAGCTGCATAATCCTTCTCTGCAATTCATCCAATTCCGCCGGCATAGAATCCAATTCCGTCTTGATCAGTGCACAGGCCTCGTCAATCAAATCAATCGCCTTATCTGGAAGAAAACGGTCCGTAATATAACGGTTCGATAACGTAGCTGCCGCGACCAGCGCACTGTCCGTGATTTTCACTCCATGAAATACTTCATACCGTTCTTTGAGACCACGCAAAATGGAAATCGTATCTTCCACCGTCGGTTCATCCACCAGCACCGGCTGAA
>JAAVXR010000050.1 GCA_022790755.1 Hespellia sp.
CCATAATAAGTTTTTTTGACTTATAATGGAAGAAAAACAGTCGATTGTGGCAGCGGGGGCAGGGGCGTCCACGAAGCTGGTGCTGCCGGAGCCGATTAGGGGGAAAAATGGAAAAGAAACGAATCTCATTCGTATTGAAAATGTAAAAAATATTATGGAGTATATTCATCGAGTGGATGAAATGATAGAAAGAAAAGGAGAGTGGCTATGGCGCTGAAGAAAAAGCCGGTAACCGGCATGAATGATAGGATGCCAAAAGAGATGGAAATACGGGACTACGTCATCGGATTGATTCAGGACACCTACCGTGATTTTGGATTTACCTCGATTGAGACGCCCTGTGTGGAACACATTGAGAATCTCTGCAGCAAGCAGGGGGGAGACAATGAAAAGCTGATTTTTAAAATTCTGAAGCGAGGAGAAAAGCTGAAGCTGGAGACGGCCGACAAGGAGGAAGATCTGGTGGACAGCGGCCTTCGATACGATCTGACGGTTCCGCTATCCAGATATTATGCGAACAATGCAAATAATCTGCCGTCCCCGTTCAAGGCGCTGCAGATGGGAAATGTCTGGCGGGCAGATCGGCCGCAGAGAGGGCGTTTTCGCCAGTTTATGCAATGTGATATTGACATACTGGGAGAGTCTTCCAATTTGGCGGAGATCGAACTGATCCTGGCCACCAGTACGCTGCTCGGCAAACTGGATTTTCATAATTTTACCATACGGATCAACGATCGCGAGATCTTGAAAGCAATGGCAGCCTACAGCGGATTCGCCGAATCCGAGTATGATACGGTGTTCATTATTCTGGACAAGATGGATAAGATCGGTCTCGATGGAGTCGCAAAAGAATTGGCAGAGGCAGGATATTCTCAGGAATCTGTGGACAAGTATCTGGGAATGTTCCGTGAGATTACCAATGATGTTTCCGGTATTCGGTATCTCAGGGAAACACTTGGCGAATTTCTATCTCCGGAGACTGCGAATGGATTGGAGCAGATCATTGCCGGTGTGGAGAGTGCGAAAGAGGCAGATTTTAAGATGAGCTTCGATCCAACACTGGTGCGTGGGATGTCCTATTATACTGGAACAATTTTTGAGATTGCGATGGACGAATTCGGCGGTTCTGTCGGCGGCGGCGGGCGTTATGATAAAATGATCGGAAAATTTACCGGTCAGGATACACCGGCCGTTGGATTTTCGATCGGGTTTGAACGTATCGTTATGCTGCTTTTGGAACGGGGATTTGAACGTCCTACCCGAAAGGAGAAGAAGGCATACCTGATTGAAAAGAATATGCCCCAGGAGGAACTGTTAAAAGTTCTCCGGCTTGCGAAAGAGGAACGACAGTCCGGAAAGCAGGTGATGGTTTTGAATATGAAGAAAAATAAAAAGTTTCAGAAAGAACAGTTGGCAGAACAGGGATATCAGGATATTGTGGAGTGTTACCGCTGTTAAGATAAAAGGAGAAAAAAGATGGCAGAATCAATGCAAGGTTTAAAGAGAACGTATCGGTGCGGGGAGTTATCCGTGGCAAATATCGGAGAGACCGTGACGGTGATGGGATGGGTACAAAAGAACCGGAATAAAGGTGGATTGGTCTTTGTGGATGTCCGAGATCGCTCTGGGATTGTTCAGGTGGTGTTTGAGGAAGGAAAGATGGATGAGGAGTTGATCTCCCGGGCTGCCAGCCTGCGTTCCGAATATGTGGTGGCGATTGTCGGAAGAGTAGAGAAGCGTTCTGGTGCAGTCAACACAAATCTGTTGACGGGTGAGATTGAAGTGATTCCATCAAAGCTTCGGATTCTTTCGGAATCCGAGACGCCGCCGTTTCCAATCGAGGAGAATTCCAGAACAAAAGAGGAGTTGCGCCTGAAATATCGTTATCTGGATCTTAGAAGGCCGGATTTGCAGAGAAATCTGATGATGCGAAGTCAAGTGGCGACTTTGACGAGGCAATTCTTATCCAAAGAAGGATTTTTGGAGATTGAGACTCCAGTTCTGGGAAAAAGTACGCCGGAAGGGGCGAGAGACTATCTGGTTCCAAGCCGAATTCATCCGGGCAGTTTTTATGGATTGCCGCAGTCGCCACAATTGTATAAACAATTGCTGATGTGTTCCGGTTACGATCGCTATTTTCAGATTGCAAAATGTTTCCGGGACGAGGACTTGCGGGCAGACCGGCAGCCGGAATTTACACAGATTGATATGGAGCTGTCCTTCGTGGATGTGGATGATGTGATTGATGTCAATGAGCGGCTTTTGGCAGAGCTGTTCCGGGAGATTCTTGGAGTGGAAGTGTCGCTTCCGATTCCCAGGATGACCTGGCAGGAGGCGATGGATCGTTTCGGGTCTGACAAGCCAGATATTCGTTTTGGCATGGAATTGACGAATGTGACGGAAGTCGTAAAAGATTGTGAATTTGTGGTATTTCGGACCGCGATCGAAAATGGGGGAACCGTTCGCGGCATCAACGCCAAGGGACAGGGGGCTATGCCGAGAAAGAAGATTGATAAATTGGTGTCTTTTGCCAAAGATTTCGGGGCAAAAGGACTCGCCTATATCGCCTTGCAGGAGGATGGCACGATCAAATCTTCGTTTGCCAAATTTATGTCGGAAGAGGAGATGCAGAGCTTGATTCATGCAATGAATGGAGAACCTGGTGACCTCCTGTTGTTTGCAGCGGATAAAAATAAAGTCGTGTGGGATGTGCTTGGGAATCTGCGGCTGGAACTGGCGAAGCAGATGGAGCTTTTGCATCCGGAGGAGTATAAGTTTATCTGGATTACGGAATTTCCATTGTTGGAGTGGAGCGAAGAGCAGGGGCGTTATACGGCGATGCATCATCCATTTACCATGCCGATGGAGGAGGACCTGAAGTGGATTGACTCAGATCCAGGAAAGGTACGCGCCAAGGCATACGATATCGTTCTGAACGGCAATGAGATCGGTGGTGGAAGTGTTCGTATCCATCAGAATGATATTCAGGAGAAGATGTTTGAGGTACTGGGATTTACGAAAGAGGAGGCCTACGAGCAGTTTGGATTCCTCCTGGAAGCTTTCAAATACGGAGTGCCGCCTCATGCAGGATTGGCTTATGGACTGGACCGTATGGTGATGTTGATGGCAAAAGAAGACAGTATTCGGGATGTCATTGCATTCCCGAAGGTGAAGGATGCCTCCTGTCTGATGACAGAAGCACCAGGGGTTGTGGATGATAAGCAGCTTGCAGAGCTGGGACTGGAGACCAGAGAGGAAAAAGAATAAACACAGAAAGAAGTTTTGTAAAATGAAAAGGAAACCAGATAAACAGCAGCTTGATATGCTTCATGGACCTATTTGGAGCAGATTGCCGTTATTCGCTTTTCCTGTTGCGGCAACCGCAATTTTGGGACAACTTTTTAATGCCGCTGATATTGCAATTGTAGGAAATTTTACCGGAGCGCAGCGCACGGCAGCTATGGCAGCCGTGGGGGCAAACAGCCCGATTATCGGATTGGTGGTCAATCTGTTCATTGGAATTGCATTGGGTACGAATGTTGTGATTGCCAATGCGATCGGTAGAGGCGATAAAGAATCCGTTCAAAAGGCGGTGCACACTTCGATTGTAATCTCACTTTTGGGTGGAGCGGCCGTTGCCGTCCTGGGAGAGATCATTGCTGCGCCGCTTTTGGGAGTGCTTCATGTGCCAGAGGAGGTTTTTCCTCTGGCGTCGTTATATTTGCGCATCTATTTCGCAGGGCTACCGGTCATCCTGCTATATAATTTTGAGGCAGCTATTTTTCGAAGCGTCGGGGAAACGAAAGTTCCGTTGATTGCACTGGCGACTTCTGGCGTTTTGAATGTTTTCCTGAATCTGTTTTTTGTCGCGGTATTGCATATGACGGTAGATGGTGTGGCGATTGCTACCGTGATTTCCAATGCGGTCAGCGCATGGCTCTTATTTCGCAGACTGAGAATGACAGATCTGGATATCCGTGTCGAGCCTCGGAAACTGCAGGTTGACCTTACGAGCCTGAAACAGGTTTTGCGAATTGGATTTCCGGCGGGGATTCAAAGCGCCGTCTTTGCGATTTCCAATATCGTGATTCAGTCTGCGATCAATAGTCTAGGGACGGTTGTTATGGCGGCGTCCAGCGCGGCTTTCAATATTGAAATCATTACTTATGACATTTTGCTTTCTTTCAGCCAGGCGTGTACCACTTTTGTGGGACAGAATTTCGGTGCGAAAGATTTTCGGCGATGTCGCAAAACGCTTGTTCTCTGCATCGCGGAGTGTACTGCTACGTTGGCGGTAGCGATCACTTGTATTCTCTTTTTTGGGAAACCACTACTCGCTATTTTCAACAATGATCCGGAAGTGATAGAGATCGGCTATATTCGCCTCATGCTGATCATGCTGGCCCATTTTTTCAGTATGCTTTACGAAATGATGTCTGGATATCTGCGGGGATTTGGAATTTCTCTGGTTCCGGCGATCCTGACAATGATTGGAGTATGCGGGATTCGAATCACATGGATTCAGTTGGTATTCCCGCAGAGCAGAACCTTTCAGACGATTATGACGGCATTTCCAATCAGTCTTTCGGCGACGGCGTTGATGATTTTTATTGCGCTGATTTGTTATCGCCCATCTCGCAGGTTTGAAAAAGAGCTATATAAATGAATGAAGAATATATTGTATCATTGGTGTATTGAAATGACACTTTCCTTACAAAAATGTTCTGGAGGTAAAATGAATGTGTATAAATAAGAAAAAGAAAAATAAAGTTTGGCTCCATGCAAGGCCAGTGTAAGCGACATTTGTATGGAGTAATTATTTTGTCGCTCATATATTGCTGGCTTTGCTGCTTGACGAAATCAATTTGAAAGGAACGTTCAATGCCTTCTGGCAGCCTTTCAGGAAATCAAGGAGGAAGCCGCAAATGAAATACAGGAATGCAAATGATATTCTCCCGGAACAGTTGGTAAAAGAATTGCAAAAGTATATGCAGGCAGGATATATCTATATCCCAGCTAAGGCAGAACAGCATAGATCTTGGGGCGAATTGTCCGGGTATCGAAAAGAACTTGAAAAGCGGAATCAAAAGATTATTTCGGGATATAAGCGAGGTTTATCTATGGAGGAACTTGCGGACTATTACCATCTTTCGGTTTATGCCATAAGAAAAATAATATATCAAAAATAATTACAGGGAGCTGCTTAAAAAAGCGGCTCTCTTTTATTCATTGATTCTGTATTGTTCTGTATATTGAAAATGGTACGAGAGAAGAATACAATTTTTGTTAGGAGGAATTATGAAATGGCTGATTCTAGGAAAATATATCCGCGTACAGGAGATGTACAGACGGTTTATCTAAAACATGTAGTAACGAATCCCAATATTGAAGTTGGAGATTATACGATGTACAATGATTTTTTAAATGATCCTACGGAATTTGAACGGACAAATGTATTGTATCACTATCCCATCAATCACGACAAGCTTAGGATTGGAAAATTTTGTTCGATTGCATGTGGAACAAAATTTTTGTTCAATAGCGCCAATCATACGTTGACTTCACTGAGCACATATCCTTTTCCACTTTTTTTTGAAGAATGGGGGCTGGATAAAAAGAATGTGGCGAGTAGCTGGGACAATAAGGGAGATATCATAATCGGCAACGATGTATGGATTGGATTTGAAGCCGTGATTCTTGCAGGTGTTACGATTGGTGATGGAGCGATTATAGGTGCTCGCGCAGTTGTCACAAAAGATGTACCACCATATACCATTGTTGGTGGCGTTCCAGCAAAGCCAATCAAAAAACGATTTGATAAAAACATAATCACTCATTTGCTTCGCATGAAATGGTGGGATTGGCCGGATAAGAAAATTGCGCAAAATATAGAAGCGATACAGTCTGGGAACATTAACAAACTTATGGAGGCTTAAAAGTAAAAGAGTTTATCAATCTTTTTCACTAACCAGGGCTACCAAATGCGCCCGCAAAACACGTACAGAATGGAGGAAAATATGTGTACAAGATTCGTTTACAACGGAAAAGATACAGTTGTTGGGTTTAATTTTGACATTGACCTTTCTGTGTGGACGCATACTGTTGTCGCAGAAAGAGACAGATTCTTTATCGGCATAAAGATGCCGGATGGTCAGTATCACTCTTACCATGGGGTGAATAGAAATGGAAATGTGGGAACTTTACTTTATGTAAATGGAAATGAGAACGGGAAATATTGTGACGGCGTAGGTTATATCACAATTGCCGATTTGACGGAGAGTTATATCAAAGGGCAACTTTCGTTTGATGGTGTACTTGATGTAGTTCGGAATCAGAAGATTGTTTATGCTAAAGATGTCTCCATGCAGGCTATGCTCTCCGATAGAAGCGGACGAGTTCTCATTATCGAGCCAGGAATAGGATATCGCTTGGAACAAACAAAATATTCGTTGATTACAAACTATTCGATCTTAAATCCCGAAACGACCAGATCATATATTGTGCCTGGGGATGATAGATTTGAGAGAGCCATCGAACAACTTGAGAGGCAGGGTGACGATTTTTCCGTTACGGATGCATTTGATCTCTTAAAATCCGTGCGGCAGGAAGGACGATGGGCAACACGCGTTTCTTTTGTATATTCTGCGAATAGGAATAAAGTTTATTATGTTTTAAACAATGATTTTGAGAATAAGATAGAACATGATTTTGAAATATTTTGGAAAGATTTAAAAAGTTGTTGACAATTTCTGGTGCTTGTAGTATAGTAAATATTGTTCTGAGTGAGACAGAATATAGTATAGAATATGCGACAGTGGCTCAGTTGGTAGAGTACGACCTTGCCAAGGTCGGGGTCGCGGGTTCGAGCCCCGTCTGTCGCTCTTTAAGCACTCTAGAAGAATGCTTTTAGTACATAGTTTAAAGTATAATCAAGGGTGTAGGTGGAGGAATATTTAGATAAACGAGACATGTTGGTTTGTCTAAATATTTTTTGTTTTCCTTTTAGTCTGGAATTCTTACCTATTCTTAGCCCTGGCGGAATTCTTCACTTTCAGATTATCTAATAGTTCTTTATAGGCAAATCATCGAAAATCCTTCTTCATGTTTTGAAATAAATCTGCATACGATCAAAAAGAATGTATTACCATACGTGAAAGTCCTGTGGGCGTATTTGGCATCCTCGGATTTATATCACCTATTCGGCAGCAGACTTTTGCAATAAAAAATGAACACTAAAAAAATAAATTTATATGATCTACAAGTACTTTTCCTAAAATTTAACTGTCAAGCCCTCGGTATTCATTTACATAACAATTGCATAATTGGAGATGGAAATTGTAGTTTTGTGGACGTTAATCAATAAACCAATCCAAGCTTAGTCAATCTTGAAATACTAAGAAAATCTGATATAATAAATACACACAATTCGTTTATAAAGGAAGTGATATCGTGCTGGAACGAAATGATCTTGAAGCAATTAAAACGATAATACAGGAAGAAAATGCAAAGCTATATGATCACATGACAAAAACGGACGATCGAGTGGCAAAAATAGAAGATCATATGGTAGAATTAGATAGTCATATGTCAAAAATAGATGATCATATGGTAGAAATAGATGGTCATATATCAAAAATAGATGATCATATGGTAGGATTAGATGATCATGTATCAAAAATAGATGATCATATGATAAAATTAGATAGTCATATGTCAAAAATAGATGATCATATGGTAGAGCTAGATAGTTATATGTCAAAAATAGATGATCATATGATAGAAATAGATGGTCGTATATCAAAAATAGATAGACATATATCAGAAATAGATGGTCATGTAGTAAAATTAGATAACCATGTAGCAAAATTGGATGATCGTATGAACGAATTGGAAAATTCTTTACTCGATGAAATTGGCCGGACACAAACATATTTAGAAGGAAAAATAGGTAAGGTAGAGAAAAATCTTGAAGAATTGAATCAATATTACAAAATTGCAAAGCTTGAAAATGACAATACAACATTATTATTAAAAATGATAGATGCACTATCGAAAAGAGTGGAAGATCTGGAAAAGAAAACAGCATAGAGGACGGTTGAGATTATATCAGCATTAGAAAGAATGTTTAAAATGTGGAAAAGAAATATTTTAATTGTGACAGGTGTGGTAATATTTATTGTAATTTATCTTATTTGGTGGGAAACATCATCGGTCGGTGGTGCAGAAAGAAGACTTGAAAGGTCAATCCAGGAATATAACAAAATTGTTAAAGAAAAAGAAGAATTAGAACAACAGTTAGAAGAGCTAGAACAACAGTTAGATGAAATAAATTAGCATATACGACAGCTAGGATTTTCTTTTCTGTAGTAGTATTCCTTGCCTAGCTGGTTGTAATCTGCTTTATTAAGGCTGTGATTTTTTATGTTTTGATTAGTTTTACTAAGGACGAACATTTTATATGACTGTGATGAATGATATTTTGGAGTACGTCGGAAGTAAATAGTATCATTAAATTAGATGATAGTATCATAGAATAGAATGAATCACTCCGGCTATAAGTACATGGGGATTGGCAAAAAGCAAATTACATAAAACAGTATTTATAATGAATATGTTTTTTATAAAGAATGTTCAGATAAGTGCAAATACTTGCCTGAATATTTTTTGTTCTATAGGATTCGATAAAGTCTCGGAAGAGGAATACAATATGAATGTGAAAAATCAACCGATTGGATTCAAAGTAAAACAGATTAATAACGTATATGAAAAAGATTTGAACGAGCGGTTGAAGACGATCGGTATTACGGCTTCCCAATGTGCGGTTCTGGATTATTTATTTCATACGGACAAAGAGGAGATCAATCAGATTGATGTGGAAAAGAATCTGAATCTGAAGAATCCTACAGTGACGGGGCTTTTGAAGCGATTGGATGAAAAGGGATTTATTCTCTGTGTTCCGAGTAGTACGGATCGCAGGAGAAAAAAGATTTATCTGACGGAGAAAGCATATGATATACAGCGGCGGATGGAGGCGGACCGCAAGAAGATGGACAAGGCCTTGACCCGCGGGATGACGAAACGGGAGATTTCGGCGATGCACAAGGCGTTGGATAAAATGTTGTACAATATTGCTGAGCCTTGAGATTGATTGGACTTTGCATACCAGAAGATGGCGCGCTATTCGAACTCAATAGTAGAGTGTTGAAGATGTCCGCTGAAAGACATATACGAAATAAAAAATATTTGTTGAGAGATTGGAGGAACTTATGAGTTACGCGGATCAGGTGTTTATCAATATGTGTAGAGATATCATGGAAAACGGTACCAGCACGGAGGGAGAGAAAGTGCGTCCGGTCTGGGAAGACGGAACACCGGCTTATACGATTAAAAAGTTCGGTGTGGTAAACCGATACGATTTATCGAAGGAGTTTCCTGC
Source organism: Hespellia sp. (assembly GCA_022790755.1). GTDB lineage: Bacteria > Bacillota > Clostridia > Lachnospirales > Lachnospiraceae > Mediterraneibacter_A. The sequence continues at coordinate 9,437 of JAAVXR010000050.1, forward strand.
ATTAACTCTGCGCAGAACGGGGATTAAGAGTTGTGTGGATGAACTGCTTTGGATCTGGCAGAAGAAGTCGAATAATATCCACGAGTTGAACAGTCATATCTGGGACAGTTGGGCAGATGAGGATGGTTCTATCGGGAAAGCGTATGGATATCAGATGGGAGTGAAACATCGTTACAGAGAAGGAATGATGGATCAGGTAGACCGGGTGATTTATGATTTGAAGAATAATCCATACAGCCGCAGGATTATGACGAATCTTTATGTGCATCAGGATTTGCAGGAGATGAACTTATATCCTTGCGCGTACAGTATGACTTTTAATGTGACGAAAGAGGCGGAAAATGAACAGTTGGTTTTGAATGCAGTTCTGAATCAGCGTTCGCAGGATGTGTTGACCGCGAATAATTGGAATGTCTGCCAGTATGCGGTGCTTGTGCATATGTTGGCGCAGGTCTGTGACATGAGAGTCGGGGAATTGGTGCATGTCATTGCGGACGCGCATATTTATGATCGTCACATTCCGCTGATCAAAGAATTGCTTTCCCGGGAGCCTCTTCCGGCGCCGGAATTCTGGTTGAATCCAGAGGTCAAAGATTTTTACGAGTTCACGCCGGAGGATGTGAAGTTGAATCACTATGAAACGCATCCGCAGATTAAAAATATTCCAGTGGCGGTTTGAAACCCGAGTCCTAAAAAAAGAATGAGATTATGAGGAAAAGAAACAAGGAGGAGTCTTATGAATTTAATTGCATCAGCCGACAGAAACTGGGCGATCGGATACCAGAATAAACTTTTAGTCAGGATTCCCACCGATATGAAATTTTTTCGGGAGAAGACGGTGGGGAAAGTGATTGTCATGGGGCGCAAGACTCTGGAGAGCTTTCCGAATGGATTACCTCTGAAGCAGCGCACGAATGTAGTTTTGACGTCAAACAGACAATATAAGGCGAAGGATGCGGTGGTTGTGCATACAATGGAGGAACTTCAAGAAGAATTGAAAAAGTATGATAGCCAGGATATTTTTGTGGTTGGAGGAGAAAGTATTTACCGACAGTTGGAGCCTTGCTGCGATGTTGCATACATCACGAAAATTGATCGTTCTTTTCAGGCGGACACGTATTTTCCGAATCTGGATCAGATAGAAGGGTGGAGACAGATTTCCGAGAGTGAGGAGTATACTTGTTTTGATTTGGAGTATCGGTTTGTGCGCTATGAGAAAGAGGTAGAGATAACATTCGGTGACGCATGATAGAGCGGCGAGATAAAATCTTTTAGCGTGAAATCTGTTGACAAAGCAGTATCGGCACATTATAATAATTTTAAATTTAGATTTGAAATGCATGGATGAGGAGGAGTACATAATATCCGGATGCACAGAGAGAAGATGGTGGGTGTAAATCTTCGGGAAGGAATTATGGAAGTAGCCTTTGAGCAGTGAACCGAAAGGGTAGGAAGCCTTAGTAGACTTCAACGTGGTCCTTACGTTACAGAGGAGCGGTATCGGAGCAGTCCCGTACCGGCAGAGTGCAGAGAAGATTCTTTGAATTTAGGTGGTAACACGGATTATATTCGCCCTAAGCTTTGGCTTAGGGCGTTTTCAATGGTGAGTCTAGCGGCACAATTTCTAAGGAGGGAAATATATGCGGGGAATATCAGGAAATAAATTGCTGGCAAAAGCACTGAAAGAAGAAGGAGTAGACATCCTGTTTGGGTATCCGGGCGCTTGTACGATTGATATCGGAGATGAGATCAGCAGGTTGAACTATACGCGGATTGTTCTTCCAAGACATGAGCAGGCGCTGGCGCATGCGGCAGATGCCTATGCGAGATCGACGGGAAGAGTAGGTGTCTGCATCGTCACCAGTGGCCCAGGTGCAACGAATCTTGTCACAGGATTAGCGACGGCCAACTATGACAGTGTGCCGATGGTATGTTTTACCGGACAGGTGGCAAGTCATTTGATCGGAAACGATGCTTTTCAGGAAGTGGATATCGTCGGAATCACGAGAAATATTACGAAATATGGGGTGACGGTTCGAAGGAGGGAGGACCTTGGCCGTATCATCAAAGAGGCATTTTATATTGCACGGACGGGAAGGCCGGGGCCGGTGCTGATTGATCTTCCGAAGGATGTGATGGCGGAGTTGGGGAGTTCCGAGTATCCGTCAACGGTCAATATTCGTGGATATAAGCCGAGTACAGGCGTTCATATTGGACAGTTGAAACGTGCGATCAAAATGCTGCACAAAGCGAAGCGACCGCTGTTCTTGGCTGGTGGTGGTGTGAACATTGCCCGTGCAAATATGGTATTTACGGAATTGATCGAGCGGACGCAAGTTCCCGTAGTCACCACGATTATGGGAAAAGGGGCGATTTCGACGGACCATCCGTATTATATCGGGAATCTAGGAATGCACGGGGCTTATGCATCCAATATGGCGGTCAATAATTGTGATCTGCTGTTTTCGATTGGAACTCGGTTCAACGATCGGATCACCGGAAAGCTGCACTCCTTTGCGCCAAAAGCACAGATTGTGCACATTGATATTGACACGGCGGCAATTTCCAGAAACGTACAGGTGGATGTGCCGATTGTGGCGGATGCCAAAGAAGCCATCGAGAAGATGCTGGAATATGTGGAGCCTTGTAATACTAAGAAATGGCTGGATTCAGTCAATAATTGGAAAATACAACATCCTCTGGCCATGCGTCCGGGAGATGAGATGAATCCCCGGGATATCATAGAGGCGCTTAACCGCGAGTTTGAAGAGGTCATTTTCGTTACGGACGTGGGACAGAATCAGATGTTTGCCACACAGTATCTGGAATTAAATGAAAAGAAGAGAATGTTGACTTCCGGGGGACTAGGTACGATGGGATACGGATTTCCGGGAGCGATTGGGGCGCAGATTGGGAATCCCGGTACTCCAGTCATTGCGATTTCCGGCGATGGAGGAATGCAGATGAATATTCAGGAGTTCGCGACAGCTGTCCTGGAAGAACTGCCATTGATTCTTTGTGTGTTTAACAATGCGTTTCTTGGAATGGTGAGGCAATGGCAGAAGCTGTTTTACGGAAAGAGGTATGCTATGACGAATCTTCGATCTGGCGCTTTGTCTTGGGAAACGGAAGGAAAAGAGTACCCGGAATATACCCCTGATTTCGTGAAACTGGCGGAAAGTTATGGGGCGAAAGGGATTCGTGTCACGAAGAAAGAAGAGATTGTGGATGCTCTGAGAGAGGCGAGAAACAACAGGAAAGCTCCGACTCTGATCGAATTTGTGCTGAACCCGGAGGATATCGTATATCCAATGATTCAGCCAGGCGGAACGTTGGAAGATATGATTATGGATTGCTAGACGGGAGGATGGAAATGGAATCGAACATAAAAAAAAGATGGATCTCACTTTATGTAGAAAATCAAGTTGGTGTTCTCTCTAAAATTTCTGGCCTGTTTTCTGCGAAATCCTATAATTTGGATAGTCTGACGGTCGGTACAACAGAAGATCCGACGGTATCCAGAATGACGATCGCGACCGTCAGTGATGATGAAACCTTTGAGCAGATCAAAAAGCAGTTGAATCGACTGGTGGAAGTCATCAAAGTGATTGATTTTACAGATGTTTTTGTCAGAATGAAAGAGATCCTTTATATCAAAGTGCGCAAATGTACGTTGGAGGAGAAGACAGAACTCTTTCAGATTGCTGAGACTTTTCGTGCGCGGGTGGTCGGATACAGCAAGGATAGCCTGCTTTTGGAATTTGTGCAGACTGCCACCAAAAATGATGCGGTAATCAAATTAGTCAAAGAAGAATTTAGGAATATAGAAGTGGTCCGTGGAGGAAGTGTGGGAATCGAGTCGATTAATGTAATGGAGCGTTAAAGGAACGAATCTTTGATTTGCGGGTAAATAAAAACAGAGTGCACTCTTGATTTTTTATAATGGTAGTATTATAATGCATAAATAGTAGATGGTTTGATTACGCGGAGGAATGGAGGAAGAAAGATGGAGAAAAAACAGATGGATTGGGAGAATATCGGATTCGCATACAGGATGACGGAGAAACGGTATGTGGCAAACTATAAAGATGGAAAATGGGGAGAGGGAGTTCTCACAGAAGACGCCAATATCGTATTGAATGAGTGTGCCTGTGTTTTGCAGTATGCGCAGACCATTTTCGAGGGATTGAAAGCGTATACCACAAAAGATGACCATATCGTTGCATTTCGTCCGGACCTGAATGCAAAGAGAATGGTGGATTCTGCAAAGAGACTGGAGATGCCGCCATTTCCGGAAGATCGTTTTCTGGAAGCGGTACGTCAGGTGGTGGAGGCGAACGCCGCGTATGTTCCTCCGTTTGGATCTGGGGCGACACTGTACATTCGGCCATATATGTTCGGCTCTAACTCAGTGATCGGGGTGAAACCAGCGGACGAATATCAATTCCGTGTATTTACAACTCCGGTGGGACCGTATTTCAAGGGAGGAGCGAAACCTCTGACTATCCGTGTCAGTGATTTTGACCGTGCTGCTCCGCGTGGAACGGGAGATATCAAGGCTGGTTTGAACTATGCGATGAGTTTGCACGCGATCGTGTCTGCTCATGCGGAAGGATACGATGAAAATATGTATTTGGATTCTGCTACCAGAACAAAGGTGGAGGAAACCGGAGGGGCAAATTTCTTGTTTGTGACGAAGGATAACAAGATTGTAACGCCGCATTCCAATACAATTCTTCCGTCAATTACAAGACGGTCGCTGCTGTATGTTGCAGAGCATTATCTGGGACTGGAAGTGGAAGAGCGTGAGGTTTATTTAGAAGAAGTACCGGAATTTGTGGAATGTGGTCTTTGTGGAACGGCGGCTGTTATTTCCCCGGTCGGTAAGGTTGTGGATCATGGAAAAGAAATCTGCTTCCAGAGCGGTATGGAGAAAATGGGACCGACGATTCAGAAACTCTATGATACACTGACTGGAATTCAATATGGTGAGATTGAAGCTCCAAAAGGATGGATTTACAGAATCTGTTAAATACTATAGTTTATCGTGAAAGTCTGCCACTGGCCAGGCGGCGTGTGTTCAGAGATAAGAACAGCGGTAGAATTGTGTGTGATTATGACACGATTCTACCGCTGTTGTGGTTGATAGGAACACTATTTTGTCTCAAAGCGATCGAAACGGGGAACATCCTTAATCTCTTTCGTGATTTCTTCCAGTTTCTTTTCCAACAAAGCAATACTTTCTTCGGAAGCACCGGCGTCACCGGATGTCCCTTTCATAAGAAGCAGCGAATTTTGAAGCGATTGCTTTTTGGCTTCTAAAGTTTTCTGCCTTTTTTCTGTCGTTGTTGCTGTTTTCATGTGAAAAATGGTAGTTTGTTTGTGGTTTTCCATGGTGGTTAACGGATTTACATAGCCGGGTCTTACAGGATTTACCATAGTTGTTCACCTCCGTGTTTTTATGATGTTTGTGATTGTGCAGACATTTTCAATCGTTTTCAAGTCCACATAAAATATATCGGAGGTCTGTTTTGTTTCAGAAGAGGATTTTCGTGAGCGGTTATTCTTCTTTCGCGAGTGGCTTTATGCACAATAGCAATGTTAGTTTAAAAAGGGTTTCGCTGTTTTCAATTCTCAATGTCCCCTGATATTTTTCAACGATATATTTGATATTTTTCAGGCCAGTACCGTATTTCAGGGGTTGAATTCTTTGTTTTACGGGATTTATGATTTCGATCAAAAGAAAATAGTGTCGCGTGCGCGCCGTGATAGAAATTTCGGGTTGCTTTATTTTTTCGATCAAGCAGGATTTGATGGCGTTATCTAGTGCATTTGCCAGGATGATGCATAGATCTATGTCTTCCAGGAAACAATCAGGTGGAAGTTGTATATCCGGTGCGATCTGGATGCCATTCGATCTTGCAAAGTTGATTTTTTCGCTTAAAAGGATATCGACTGCCGGATTGCCTGTTTCGATTCGAATCAGCAAATTGTCGGAAATGTTATGCAGCTTATCGAAATATTTTTCTGCCTCCTCGTATTTTTTTTCGTGAATCAGGCCGGATAAAACCAGAAAATGATTGTCGATATCGTGCTGAAATCTGCGATATTGTTCCGTTCTCTTTTTAGCTTCTTCTAAGTATTGAGATTGTTTTTGCACTTGATCTTCTAGCTGCTTTTGCTCTATTTCTTGTATGGACAGAGAAAGAATCTTATTTACCAGTCTTAGAAGAATGAAGAAGATGACGCATGCTCCCAGAATCCACATCAGAGCCCACAAGTTGGACTGTTCGAAAGATGGAATCATCACAGGATCAGAATGCGTCCACATGTCCAGTTTTAAACCGCTGCGGATGACCCACACGAGAAATATACAGGGGAAAAGCAATGTATATAAATATGGAGAACTTTTTTGCTGTCTTGTAGGAGAATATTTTTTGGAGACATAGGTTAGCGTCAGGATCAATAGAAATGTCAAACCTCCTGTCAAGAGCATTTGTGTAAAAATGGCAGTGTAGAACTTCATGGTCTGTGCAGATAGCCAGAGCATAAAAAGTGTCTGAAAACCTTCCATAAAAGTGAAGAGTGTCAGGATAATCATGGTTGGGGCAATCGTTTCTGTCCATGTTGTCCGTAAAGCCAATGTAGAGAAACAGAGCAAGATTCCTGCATGCAAAAGGAACCTGACGATTCCCGGACTTTGGTGATACATCACCAGAAAGGTACTCAGATCACTCAAAAAGACATAAAGTAGCAGGCGCCTCTTTACAGAAATGCCAATAAAATTCTGCATAAAATGAAACTCTGCAAAATAGAGACAACTATTGACAAACAACCACCAGGCGTAAAATCCAATAGAGAGAAGCTGTGTATATTTCATCATATCACCTCATGTTTCAGGAAATCTAATAATTTCTCCATAAACGCTGCTTGCTTTCGTCTTGATATCAATATTTTTTCTCCGGTGGTTAGAATAGCTTCCCCCTTTTCCTGTCCTGCAACATAGCTCATATTGACCAGAAAACTTCTGTGACAGCGAAAAAAACGCTCGTCCAGTTTCGTTTCCAGAAGGTCTAAAGTGCCAAAATAGTGATAAGTGTGAAGTGACGTGTGAATACAGATTCTGTGATTAAAAACCTCGCAGTATAAAATGTCGCGTATGGGAATAATCTGTGTTTTTCCAGCACTTTGCAGAGTCAATGTTTCGTTGTCTAACTGTTTTGTTCGGCATAACGCTCTGTCAAGGGCCAGAAAAAGACGCTCGTCAGAAACTGGCTTGATCAGATAATGGACTGCGTTGACATCAAACGCGGCCAAGGCGTATTCTTTATAGGAAGTGATAAAAATAATACGGCTCTTGGAGGAGATTTGTTTTGCCGTCTCGAGGCCATTGATTCCCTGAAGCATCATGTCCATCAGAATAATATCAAAAAAGATCTGTTCTTTTAGTAAATCTTCACCGGATGTGTAAGTTTTTATGATTGCGGACAACGGTTTGCTATTGATATATTTTTGGGTCTTTTGGTATAGACTTTTCAGGATGTGTGTTTCGTCCTCGCATATGGCGATCGTCAGCATTTCGTCGTGACCTCCTTTATGACGTCTGAATCTTCTATCGTCCGTTCCATTTTTGCATATAATCTTGTTGCGTAAATGGTCGCTTCTACATCGCAAACGGTTTATGTTTGACGGCGATCTGACGAAAAATCGCCATAAACACAGGTGTAAATCTCAGAGGATACTCTGATTGAAACTTGTTGTTTATGGCGATTTTTTATTTGAATGAAATTCTTGCATGGAAACATTTACAGATGAAATACCATGGTTGCAATCGAAAAATAGATAATGATTGTGCAGGTATCTACCAGTGTGGTAATCAGAGGCGACGCCATGAGCGCCGGGTCCAGTCCGATTCTTTTTGCACATAGGGGTAGCAGACACCCGATCAGTTCTGCGATCATAATCGCAAAAATCAGAGAAAATCCGATTACAATTGCGAGTTGAGGACTATGGTACATCAGATAAATGCGGGTTGCATTGGCAACCGCTAAAATTGTTCCAACAATCATGGAAATTCGAAATTCTTTGAAGATAATCCGAAAGATATCCTTGAAATGAATTTCATCTAGCGCAATTCCACGGATGATCAGGGTGGAACTCTGAGAACCGCAGTTACCGCCGGTGTCCATTAGCATCGGGATAAAGGATACCAGAAGTGGGATGACCGCAAAAGCATCCTCGAATCTGGTGATAATCGTCCCGGTAACTGTGGCAGAGAGCATCAGGACCAGAAGCCAGGGAATTCTGTTTTTGGCGTGGTCGAACACGGAAGTCTCAAAATAGGACTTCTCACTGGGACTCATGGCTGCCATCTTGGTGATATCTTCTGTGGCTTCCTCCACCATGACGTCCATCGCGTCGTCGAAGGTGACGATTCCTACCATGAGATTTTCAGCATCCAGAACCGGTATGGCAAGCAGATCATATTTTGTAAATAATTGAGCCACTTCTTCTTTGTCTGTATGTGTGTTGACGGAAATGATCTCTGTTTCCATCAGATCTTTGATCAGAACATCATCCTCGGCTGTTAGTAGATCTTTCGCGGTGACGATTCCGATCAGGCGGCGTTTGTCGGTGATGTAGCAAGTGTAGATGGTTTCTTTATGAATACCGGTGCGTCGGATATGAGCCATAGATTCTGTGACATTCATGTATTGGCGCAGACCGACATATTCGGTAGTCATGATACTTCCGGCACTGTCGTCCGGGTAGTTCAACAATACGTTGATCATATTGCGTTTCGACTGGCTGACACTGTCCAAAATACGGATGACCAGATTGGCGGGAAGTTCTTCCAGCAGATCGACGGTGTCATCCATATACAGGTCGTCCAGAATTTCCTTTAATTCCTTTTCTGTGAACATTTCCACCAGATAGGTTTGTAAAGAATTGTTCATGTTTGCGAATACTTCCGCCGCTTCTTCCTTTGGAATCAGACGGAAAGCAAGTGCCAGTTCTTTGTCATCCAGCTCGGAGAGCAGTGAGGCAATGTCCACTGCGTTCATCACATGCAAAATACTTCTTACAGCCTTGAACTGGCGTTCCTGTAAGAGGCTTACAAATATTTCTTTGTCCATCATAATAATATCCCCATTTCTTGATTATCGTATCTAACTTTTGCGGGGGATAACTGGCCCCAGCGTCCATTGCGCTCACCACCTTTCGTTTCTGAAATTCCCTTATTGAAATAACGAAACCCCGTCATCGCTCAAACAATGACGGGGCAGTATGCCTCATATCTCACATCGTTCAAGCTTTAGTATCACAGGGCATAAAATTGCGTTAGGTTATGCCTTGATTCGTCGACATAGCCTGCTGACCAGCTTATTGTGTCTCCACAATCTCGCGGTAGCAATCTCAGGAAATCTCCTAATCCCTGTGGTAACCTCACCTACCGAAGTTCTGTAATTCTTTATCATTGTAGTCCAATGGCACAGGGTGTGTCAAGGAATAAATCGAAATTTGTAATTGTTGTGTGTGGAAAGACATGTTAGAATAAGCATAGCGGATGGATCAGAATGGAGTGTGAAGAAGATTATGGAAGCCTATACATGTTTTGCATCTGTCTATGACATTTTTATGGATAATATCCCATATGACGAATGGGCGGCGTATCTGTACGATCTTTTCCGAGAATATCAAGTGGAAGGCGGTTTGATGCTGGAGCTTGGTTGTGGGACAGGCGCTATGACAGAGAGGATGGCGGCTTATGGATATGATATGATTGGTGTAGACAATTCCGAAGAAATGTTGGAGGCGGCTCTGGAGAAGAAGCTGGAATCGGGATGCGATATTTTATATCTTCAGCAGGATATGCGGGAGTTTGAACTGTATGGAACGGTTCGAGGGATTTACAGTGTCTGTGATTCTTTAAATTATATAACGGAAGAGGAGGATCTGGTTCGAGTGTTTCACTGGGTGAATAATTATCTAGATCCGGGAGGCATTTTTATCTTTGATTTTAATACGGAATACAAATACCGAGAGATTCTCGGACAGCAGACAATCGCAGAGAACAGGGAAGACTGTAGCTTTATCTGGGAAAATGAGTATGACGAAGAACAGAAGATCAATACGTATGATCTGACCTTGTTTATTCGGCAGCAAGGTAAATTATATGAGAAATATGAAGAAACACATTTTCAGCGAGCTTATACATTGCAGAATATACAGGAACTACTGGAAAGAGCAGGGCTTTTGTATATCACGGCATACGATGCGTTTACCAGGAATTCCCCTTCCAAAACGAGCGAACGCATCTGCGTGATTGCCAGAGAGCATGGAAAAGAGATTTTTAGGAAAGGATAGGGATAGAATGAAAGACTATATTGTGAGAGCGACTGCGGCGGGAGCGCAGATTCGCGCATTTGCAGCGACGACCGGGAATCTAGTTGAGATGGCCAGAGATCGGCATAATCTAAGTCCAGTAGCGTCTGCCGCTCTGGGTAGACTTCTGACCGGAGGGGTTATGATGGGCAGTATGATGAAAAACGATACCGATGTTTTGACGTTGCAGGTGCAATGTGGAGGTCCCATCGGTGGACTTACCGTTACAGCAGATAGCCTTGGCAATGTCAAAGGATACGTCGTTCATCCGGAAGTCATGCTGCCTGCGAAGAATGGTAAGCTGGATGTGGGTGGTGCACTCGGCCCCGGTTTCCTGAATGTGATCAAAGATATGGGGTTGAAGGAACCTTACTCTGGTCAGACAATGCTGCAGACAGGAGAGATCGCGGAGGATTTGACCTATTACTTTGCAACGTCAGAGCAAGTTCCCTCCTCTGTTGGACTAGGGGTATTGTTGGACAGGGAAAATACGGTGCAATGTGCGGGCGGATTTATTGTTCAGGTAATGCCTTTTGTGGAAGATGAGACGCTCGACCGCCTGGAGCAGAATATTCAGAAGATTACTTCGGTGACAGAGATGTTGGATCATGGACATACGCCGGAGCAGATGTTGGAGCAAGTGCTGGATGGTCTACATCTGGAAGTGACAGATACACTGCCGGCCCATTTTTATTGTAATTGTTCCAAGGCGAGAATTGAGAAGGCGATTATCAGTATCGGTGCAAAAGAGATTCAGGCGATGATTGACGATGGGGAAGATATAGAAGTAAAATGTCATTTTTGTAATTCGGCATACCAGTTTACAATTGAGGAATTGCAGGAAATATTGAAGAAGAGTAGGTAATTGTGAAATTCTATTGGCTTCGCAATCGCCCAATGAAAAATGAGAGCGAAGAATAATGAAATGAAAAATGGGAGGAAGTTATGGAGCAGGGATTTGTAAAAGTGGCGGCTGTGACTCCGGATATTCGGGTCGCAGATGTAAATTATAATACAGAGCAGATATGTACTGCGATTGATGAGGCGGCAAAGAATCAGGCGAAGATTATGGTGTTTCCGGAACTATGTGTGACAGGCTACACTTGCGGTGATTTGTTTACGCATGATACGCTTTTGAAGGCTGCCAGAGAAGCTCTGGTGAAGATTGCAAAGCATACGATGGATGTGGATGCTCTGATATTTGTGGGACTGCCCCTGGCGGTGGATGGAAAGTTATATAACGTGGCAGCGGCGTTAAATCATGGGGCGGTTCTCGGACTGACAACAAAAAGCTTTCTTCCGAATTATGCAGAATTCTATGAAATGCGGCAGTTTACACCAGGTCCTGAACGGGCGCGCGATATTTTTTTTGAAGGGGATGTTGTTCCATTTGGACCACAGTTGCTGTTTCAGTCAACGGTGATGGAGGGGCTGATTGTATCTGCGGAAATCTGTGAAGATGTGTGGTCGCCGATACCGCCGAGCATACGCGCCGCAATGGAAGGTGCTACCATTATTGTGAATTGTTCTGCGAGTGATGAGACGATTGGGAAAGATCATTACCGCCGGGAATTAATTCAAGGACAGTCTGCGCGTTTGATTTCCGGTTATGTGTATGCGAATGCCGGGGAAGGGGAGTCCACTACGGATGTGGTTTTCGGTGGACATAATATTATTGCGGAAAATGGAACGATTCTAAAAGAATCCAGACGATTTTGTAATGGCATCATTTATACGGAGTTCGATATATCGCGTCTGATCAGTGAGCGCCGTAAAAATACGACGTTTCAAATGGCGAATGTGATGGAATTGAGACGGATACCGTTTTATATTGAGAAAGAGGAGACAGAACTGACCAGGATCTTTCCGTCCCGTCCTTTTGTGCCGGAAGGGGAAAAAGAGCGCGTAAAAAGATGTGAAGAGATTCTGATGATTCAGGCAATGGGACTAAAGAAACGTTTGGCGCACACCAGAGCGGCGTGTGCTGTGGTCGGGATATCCGGGGGGCTGGATTCTACATTGGCTCTGTTGGTGACGGCCAAAGCTTTTGATTTGCTTGGAATGGAGAAAAAGAATATCATTGCGGTGACGATGCCCTGTTATGGTACAACAGATCGTACCTATCGAAATGCATGCCAGTTGACGGAGAAACTTGGTGCAACTTTGCGGGAGGTCCCGATCGGAGACGCGGTCAGCGTACATTTTCAGGATATCGGTCATGATCCGGACACGCATGATATCACCTATGAAAATGCGCAGGCAAGGGAGCGGACCCAGGTTTTGATGGATATTGCCAACCAGTATGGTGGTATGGTGATCGGGACCGGAGATCTCTCAGAACTGGCGCTTGGCTGGGCTACGTACAATGGAGATCATATGTCCATGTATGGGGTGAACGCATCCATTCCTAAGACCCTGGTTCGACATTTGGTCAAATATGCCGCGGATGAGACGAAAGATGCACGATTGAAAGAAGTACTCTATGATGTATTGGATACGCCAGTGAGTCCGGAATTGCTTCCACCAAAAGATGGAAAGATCGCCCAGAAGACGGAGGATCTGGTTGGTCCGTATGAATTACATGATTTCTTTCTATATTATATGCTGCGTTTTGGGTATGAGCCGAATAAAATATTCCGATTGGCAAAGCAGACGTTCCAGGAAGAGTATGATGAGGTGACAATCTTAAAATGGTTGGAGACTTTCTGTAAACGATTCTTTTCTCAGCAGTTTAAACGGTCCTGCTTGCCGGATGGACCGAAGGTCGGCACTGTGGCATTGTCGCCGCGTGGGGATTGGAGGATGCCGAGCGACGCGAGTGTGGCGGCATGGCTGAAGAATCTGTCTTTTGTGAATCTGTGAGGAACGAAGAAGAAACTGTAGAAACCTAGAAAATAAAAATCCTGACAGCGTACCATTTATAAAATGAAACGTGGTCAGGATTTTCGTTTGCAGAGACTTATTGCAATTTGATGTTTTTAAACAGATCTCCGAGACTTGTGCCGATATTTTCCGCTTTTGGAATCACGACTTTTTCTGGAACTTCTCTTTCCGGTGCTTCTTCCAGTGCTTTCATGCTGAGACTAATCTTCCCGTCTTTGATTCCAATGACTTTCACCTTCACCTCGTCTCCAACATTCAGAACAGCTTCCGGTGATTTGATCCGATTCCTGGAAATTTGAGAGATGTGAACCAGGCCGGAGAGTCCGTCTTCCAGCTTGATGAACGCACCGTAGGTCTGCACAGTCTCCACGGTTCCGTCCATGACAGTTCCGACTTTGATATTGGCGATCCGCTCTTCTTTGGCTTTTCGTTCTTTGTCCTTTAAAATCTCACGTGCGGACAGTACAAGGCGGTTATTTGCCTGGTCTACATCAATTACCTGTACCTCGATGTCTTTTAAGAGATAGGTTTCCAGATCTTCGATATAAGACAGAGACAGCTTGGAAGCTGGAACGAATCCGCGCAGTCCCTCGACCATGGCAATCACACCGCCGTTGACAACGCCCTCTACTTTGACAGAAAGTACCGTCTTTTGTTCCATATACTCTGTGACACGATTCCATGGGTTGGCATCATCAAAATGGTCCTCGTAGTCTGCCATCGTTTCAGTTGGCGTTTCAGCCGATGCTTTGATTTCTTCGTTCATTGTTAATTCTTCACTCATAGTACACCTCATCCGTTTTTATATATTCTGTCTCAGTGAGACAACGTTCCGCCCCAGGCGGAGAATCCCGCTTTGCAGGATTTTTTATAAATGTAGTATAGCAATGTTTCATGAAAAAAACAACTAATCTTTATAATATAGGTTGACGAAACTGAAAAAAAATGGCAAGCTTAGTTTGAATATATTAGAATTTTATCGATATTTTGGTAAAGTTTAAAATGACGAGGTGGACGATGTTGAAAGAATTTGCGGAAACAGTGGAGAATAATAATTCTAGAAAAATATATGTTGTGGGACATCAGAACCCGGATACGGATTCTATTTGTTCTGCGATCGCCTATGCAAATCTAAAAAATAAGTTGAGAAGCTCAGAAACGGAAGACACTTTTGAAGCTCGAAGAGCGGGACAGTTAAATGAAGAAACGCAGTATGTTTTGAAGCGTTTTGGAGTCAAAGTGCCAAAACTATTGTCCAATCTTCGTCTTCAGGTAAAAAATGTAGATCTGCGCAAAATCGAAGGGTTGAGGAGCAGTGTGTCGATCAAACGTGCCTGGTCAACCATGAAAAAAGAGAAATTAAAGACGCTTCCTGTCACCCGGAATCAGAAGCTGGAAGGATTGATTACGGTTGGAGACATTGCAACTTCTTATATGGATGTGTATGACAGCACGGCGCTCGCTGAAGCCAGAACTCAGTACCGGAATATTGCGAGCGCTGTGGAAGGAAAAGTGGCACAGGGTAATCAACACGGATATTTCCTGAAAGGAAAAGTTGGTATTGCTGCTTCTGGGTTGGAACAGATGAAAGAATTTATCAAAGAAGATGACCTTGTCATTTTGGGGAATCGTGAGGAGGCGCAGCAGTGTGCAATTGATTTGAATGTGAGTTGTATGGTGATTTGCCAGGGAATCCGGGTATCGAAATCAATTCAGGCGCAGGCGGAACAGCGTCAGATCGTGATTATTATTTCTCCGCATGATATTTTTACGGTTGCCAGATTGATTAATCAGAGTATCCCCGTCAAGCATTTTATGACGAGAGATGGTTTGGTCGCATTTCGAATGTGGGACTACGTGGATGATGTCAAAGAAGTGATGGCGAAAAAGAAATTTCGTGATTTCCCTGTTCTGGACCGGAAAGGGCATTTTCTGGGCTTCATCTCCAGAAGGCGACTTTTGAGTGCAAGGAAGAAACAGGTAATTCTGGTAGATCATAATGAAAAATCACAGGCTGTGGACGGGATAGAGGAGGCAGATGTTCTGGAGATTATTGACCACCACAGACTCGGAAGTATAGAAACGATGGGTCCGGTATTCTTTCGAAATCAGCCGGTGGGATGTACCGCTACTATCATATACCAGATGTATCAGGAAGAACAGATAGAGATCGAACCAATGATCGCAGGATTGTTGTGTTCCGCGATTCTCTCCGATACATTGATGTTTCGTTCTCCTACCTGTACGCCGATGGATGAGGCAGCTGCAAAGCGGCTCGCGAGAATAGCGGGTATCGAGGTCGAAACATTTTCCAAAGAAATGTTCAATGCAGGAAGCAACCTGAAAGGGAAAACTGCAGAAGAAATCTGCTTTTTGGATTTCAAACAGTTTACGGTCGGCGATACTTCCTTTGGTGTTGGACAGGTGAACTCCATGAATGCTTCGGAATTGAAAGAGATCAAGCAGAGAGTGGGGCCATATTTGGAAAAGGCGAGAAAGAATCGGAAATTAAATATGATATTCTTCATGTTGACCAATATTGTGGAGGAGTCCACAGAGTTACTATGTACCGGGGAGAGCGCTAAAGAACAGATTATGTTGGCATACGATTTGTCGTCTGAGTCGGACCGTCTTGTTCTCAAAGGAGTGGTCTCAAGGAAAAAACAATTACTGCCGACTCTGGTTGCGGCATTGCAGCAGTAAAGGAAGGCTGAGAATGAAAGAGCAGTCGAAAAGGAAGGCAAAGAAGCAAATATGGAAACCGGGGAATATGCTGTATCCCTTGCCTGCAGTTCTTGTCAGTGTGGGGGATCAGGGAGGAAAGATCAATATATTGACGGTGGCATGGACGGGTACCATATGTACGAACCCGCCGATGCTGTACATTTCCGTTCGGCCGCAGCGATACTCTTATGAGATGATACGAGGCACCGGAGAATTTGTGGTGAATCTGACGACAGAGCAGATGGTAAAAGCGGTGGATTACTGCGGGGTACGTTCTGGAAGAGATGTGGATAAATGGAAAGAGATGCATTTGACTCCGCAGAAGGCAGAGAAGCTCAATTATGCACCGTTGATCGCTGAGTCTCCAGTTAACATTGAGTGCCGTGTAAAAGAGATCAAAGAACTGGGTTCTCATGATATGTTTCTGGCGGAAGTGGTTGCCGTTTGGGTCAGTGAGGATTATATGAGGGAAAACGGAAAGTTTGAGTTGAATCAATCTGGACTTTTGGTGTATTCCCATGGAGAATATCTGGGGTTGGGAAAAAGCTTTGGGACCTTTGGATACAGTGTAAAAAAGAAAAAAAGATAAAGATTGAGAGCCCTCATAATATGCGGATCTTATTTTCTAGGGAAAAGTATCCGTGTATTGTGGGCTCTCAAATTTTTATTATTATAAATACATCTCATCAGGTCTGCTCGGCAACATTTTCTGGAGGTTCTTCCGTCGGCGGTTGATCCAGCGGTTTTAGTTTCATTCGATTGATGCGTTTGAACAAGAGGAAGCAGAGAAAAGCAGACATCAATTCGGCAATGGGAAACGAATACCAAACTGCGGTCAGACCAAAACTGTTGGCCAGGATGTATGCCGCAGGAAGTAGTACAACAAGTTGTCTCGCCACAGAGATAATCAGGCTGTATACGCCATTTCCAAGGGCTTGAAAAGAGGAACTGATGATAATACCAAATCCTGCCAGAATAAATGACAAGCTGATCGTACGCAATGCCGGAACTCCAATTTCTATCATCTTTTCGGAGGCGTCGAAAAAGGCGAGCAGCGTCTGCGGGAAAAATTGGAAGATTCCCAGGCCGACAATCATGATGCAGACAGAAATAACGACGCTGAGTTTTAGCGTTTCCAGTACTCGCTTGCGATTTCGAGCTCCGTAATTATAGGCAACGATTGGGATCATCCCGTTATTCAGGCCAAAGACCGGCATAAAAATAAAGCTCTGCAGTTTGAAATAAACTCCAAAGACTGCCGTTGCCGTCGTGTTGAACATCAGTAGGATTTTGTTGAATCCGAATACCATAACAGATCCAATTGACTGCATAATGATAGAAGGAACGCCGACTTTGTAAATCTCGCCAATGATTCTGCCGTTAGGTCGGAAGTGTCGCATATTGATATTGATTTCCTGATTGTATTTGCAGTTGTAAAAAACGCCGAGTATCACAGCGACGATCTGACCAAATACGGTGGCGAGTGCGGCACCGGCTACTTCCAAGCGGGGGAAACCGAATAATCCAAAAATCAGAATGGGATCCATGATAATATTGATGATTGCTCCGGTTCCCTGCATAATCATCGTATAAAATGTCTTTCCGGTAGCTTGCAGAAGTCGTTCTAGCGTGATTTGCATAAAAATACCACAGGAAATGATGGTGACAATCTGCATATACTGTGTCCCATAACGAACGATAATCGGTTCTGACGTCTGAGCCAGAAAGAAGATATGAGCGCAGGAACCGCCGAGAACGGCAATGACAATACTGCTAATCATTCCTAGAAAAAGGCCATTGCGTGCCGCCAGATTTGCCTGTTCAAAATGTTTTTCAC
>JAAVXR010000051.1 GCA_022790755.1 Hespellia sp.
ATATCATCAGGCGATTTACAAACTTCCAGAAATCTATACTTTGGATATTGACATTTAGGATTAGCCATGTCCCCAAACATCTCGACAAATCGGGCTTTGATTAAATCATCATAAACCTCTACTTGCCGCTTTAATGTTGATAATAAATCCCAACATTCTTTCAGCACATTAGCATATTCTATTTGTTTATTCAAATCAGGCAGTGGAATCCCAATATTTTCTACTATCGTTTTAGATATTTCTTTAAACGTTGCTCCCCTTCCCAATGAATTTAAGTAGTCTGTATGCCCTTTGAGATACCAATACAAATATCTACTATCCACCCTGTCCGAACAGATAAGGTTTTTAAATCCTTGATTGCAATACATTTCTTTACCTGCAATAGCCACCTTACCAATAGGTGCTCTGGAGGATAAAATTACAGTTCCTTGAGGAAATGGTTTTAAACCCGTTTTTTGAACAGCAATCTGTGTTATTTTTCTTTGGCTTTCTTCAATAATATATGTTTCATCTTTTAATTCTGCCGGTGTTATCCAATCAATGTCTCCATCCCAATATTCTTCCACACTCGTCTTAGGTGTGTTTCCAGAAACAATTTCGCACACTTCTCCTAACTTTATTCGTTTCATACTTCATCCCCACAAATCCGAATTTATCCCTTTAAACCATTCGCCTGCCTGTTCATGTCTTCAATTACAATATCATACATTTCCCCAAGACTTGAACAATATTCTAACACTTTCCATGGTTCATTCGTATGGAAATGAATTTTAATCAATTCCTCATCTCCTACTGCCAACAAACAATCTCCCTTGAAATTTTCTGTAAAATACTCTCTTATTACACCTTCATCAAGATTCTCTCCTTCGATCAAAAGTTGTGTATCATATTTGAATTCTAACATATTCGTATCCTCCTGAATTTACCCGTTATTTTCCTGTTTCAACATCTCATCCAATTCTGCAAGACTCTTTGCCACCTCTTCCTCCAATTCATGCAGGTTCGCCATAATTTCTCGTGTGGACGGATATTCGATCGGTATGTATTCGATCTCTTTATACTTATTCATCGAAAGATCATACTCATTTTCAACAATCTCATTTTTTTCTACAAAAAAAGATTGTTCCGTACGTTTGCGTTCCGTTTCCTGCTCTAAACTATGGAATCTCTGAAGAATATCCGGAATATCATTTTCTTTTATGGCTGTCCGTTTATCATCCAGACTAAATCCATCTGCCCTCATATCATAAAACCATACTTTATCTGTTCCCCCATGCCCTGTTTTTGTAAAAATTAGGATAGCGGTAGAAACTCCTGCATATGGTTTAAACACACCGGATGGCATGGAAATGACTGCCTCCAGACAATTTTCCTCTACCAGCTCCTTTCGAATCGCCTTATGCGCTTTTGAAGAACCAAATAACACTCCATCTGGCACAATACAGGCGCATCTTCCTCCTGTTTGCAACATTTTTATAAAAAGAGACAGAAACAACAGCTCTGTCTTTTTTGTTTTGCACATTTTCAATAAATCTGACGACACTGTGTCATAATCAAGACTCCCTTTAAAGGGTGGATTTGCCAAAATCAAACTGTATATCTCTCGATCCGAATTCTGATCCGAAAGACTGTCTCTATATTCTATATACGGATTATCCACTCCATGGGTCATCATATTCATAGCGCCGATACGAAGCATGGTACGATCCATATCAAAGCCGTGAAACATATGATTCATATAATGTTCTTTGTTTTTTCGATCAAATAGAACTTCTTCTTTTTTATTATCCTTCAAATATTCACTGACGGCAACTAAAAATCCCGATGTTCCACAAGCTGGATCACAGATAACTTCGTTCACCTTCGGATCCATCAATTCTACCATCATTTTGATAATATGTCTTGGAGTGCGGAACTGCCCGTTAACACCAGCAGTCGCCAATTTTGACAAAAGATATTCATACACATCGCCTCTTGTGTCTGCTTTTTTCAATAATTCCATTTGCGCATATATTTCATCCATAGCTGTCACAATTTTGTCCAACATAAGAGGCGTCGGGATCTTGAAAATGGCATCCCCCATATATTTCGCATAGGCGCTTTCTTTATTGCCATGAAGATTTTTAATAAATGGAAATACCCATTCCTGCACCGTACTGTACATTTTTTGTGCCGGAAAGTCATGAAAGACACTCCATTTCAACTGATTCCC
The DNA here is from genome assembly GCA_022790755.1 of Hespellia sp. Classification (GTDB taxonomy): domain Bacteria; phylum Bacillota; class Clostridia; order Lachnospirales; family Lachnospiraceae; genus Mediterraneibacter_A. The sequence continues at coordinate 2,213 of JAAVXR010000051.1, forward strand.
TACAATTCTTCGATCTCCAATCATGACTTCTTCTGTAAAAATGCTCTGGTACGGCACGTCTAACATCACGCTCTCTTTTGCACGCAAATTATCGGCGTCATCCAGATCCCGAATGAACATCAAATACGTCATCTGCTCAATGACATCCAAAGGATTTGTCAGGCCGCCTGTCCAGAAGATTTCCCACAGACTATCAATTTTATTTTTTAATTCTCCTGTTATCATAGTTTTTCTCCCTGTTGCGATCTGGTTAAACTATATTTATCATACCATATAATATCTTTATAATCTATTTTAATCTTATTTCGTGGTTTCTCCTACAAATCTTGTTTTGTAGTTTCTCCATTTTCCAGACTCTGACTCCACATTTTTTCTAGGTTACATACCTAAATATTTGCAACAAAAAAGTACAAAGAACAACAACATTTCTGTCATCTTTCTTTGTACTCATTCTCTCACTCTGCTATTTCACCAATATTTCCTTCTACATCCTTTGCTTTTTCATCATCCTCTTTCTTTTCTGGCTTTTTCTCATCCTCTTCTTTGATTTCTTTATGGATGGAAACCATCTCTACTCCCCGGTCTGTATCCAGTTTCAAAGATTTTGCCTCCAGACCGGCGAGCTTTTTCTCCTTATCCCTGACGTCAACCTCGCGTGACCTGTCCAACTCTATCTCTGATCTCAATACATCGGCTTCACGGTCCACATCCTTTTTTGCGGCATCTACCGCTTTGACTCTTTCTATATCTCCGGATATGTTCACAACATCGGTCAATCTTTCTTCCTGTAGTTCTTCTTTTGTTTTTTCTTCTGTCGCTTTCTTTTCGTCAGATTTTTCAAGTTGTTTCTCCATTTCTTTTGTCATGGCCTCGGTAATCTGCTGATCGAGTGTTTTGATTTGCTCCTCGTAAGCATCCAGCTGGGACTGGATAGATTTCATGGTGCGGCCATCTTTTCCAACTGATCCAAGCAGAGAATTCTTTCGATCTGTGATTTCCATTTTCTGTCTCATCAAGGTATCAATCAGGTTTCCGGTTTTGCCGAAAGATGACAACATCAGAGAATCTCGTCTTTCTTCTTGTTTTTTTATTCCATTCGCTTCTTGTTTATTGGCAATTGTGCGATTCATCTGATAGTAGTTAAAAACCCGGTTGTTTCGCATTGCAGTATTCCATTCCAGTTTCATATTTTCCTCCATTCTGTGCGAGTTTCATGACACAAACAGCTATGGGTAAAATGTTTTTCTTTTACCATTATCACCTGTCCCCATCCACACGTCCCTATCTACACAAAATCATCCATATAAGTGCAGGTTACCTAACATTGTTGCCGCATCTAATGCCATTTTACTTACTTTTACGTATTGTTCATGCTGTGTTCTCCGGTTCCGTTCCGATACCGTCTGCTGGATATGAGCCGCCGACTCCTGAACCAATCTTGCTTTGATCTTCTCCGCAGGATTTTCCTCTTTCTTTTTCAGAAGAGCTTTCTTCAAGGTCTCAAATAACTCTTTTGCTTTTGCAATCAGGTTTTCCAGAGATTTTTGAAGAGAACATTCTTCCGAATCCGTATCTTCTGCATCTGCCACATTTGCCTGTGCATATTGATTCGCGGCAAATTCTGAAAGACGGTCAAAAGCCTGGTCCAGTCGTTCCAGTTCCTCTTCCATCGTCAATTTACGATAACGTATCACAGAATCTCCTGTTCCAAATTCAAGCCCCTGAAATGTCCCATCCAAATTTCCTTCTATATCTTCCACCTGTATCCAGACTTCTCTTGTCCCATCCGCATATCCCTGTACAATCCCATCATACATTGTTTCATATGCATATTTCAGACTATCTGCGTATCCGTTTAAATCAGCGGAATCTGTCTGCATCGACTGTTGCTGCTGATACAGATGTTTCATATCTGAATAGGAATCTCCAGCAAGATTTCTCATAATGTAAGACATACAGACCCGGTCCAGCACAGAGAGACCGTCCAGTCTTGATGTTTCATCACCATTTATCTCCAAAGGATTCATACTTTCCTGTAAATAGTCTCTCCCCATCTGTGAAATCTGAATTTGATCCTGTTGATTGGAGGTAAGCTTCACCTTGACTATATTTGAAAAGTCAATCTGCGTGATAGGCGTCGTATTCTGATAAATATTTGCATCTGACTGAAACTTAATTTTTAATTTTTTTGCCAAAAATTGAAAATCTCCGTATTTTGCATAATCGCCGTATATTCTCATCTAAAATCACCCCATTTATGATGTCGATTATCTTCTACACTATTGATTTGATGTGATATCTGGCACAATATCTTTTCAATAAAATATATTGTCAGAATATTCAGCAAGTTTATTAGTTCCGCATTTGCTTATAAATCTTCATAGTTATTTATATATCGACCGAGACACATCCAAGACTAAGGATAATATAGGAAATAAAAGAATGGAGCTGCCGCTCCAAAGATGATCTTACATCTCCGGAGCGACAACTCCACTTCTATGCGTTCTCGTTTATATCTGGTTCGATTATTCTTCTCCGTAAAGCGTTACCAGCTTCTTCAGATAAGCATATCTCTCCATCGCTTCTTTTTCATTCTGAGCAAACAGTCTCTCAGCCTTCTCCGGATTCTGTCTTGCAAGTGCGTTGTAACGTACTTCACCATTCAGGAATCCTTTGTAATCGCCTGCAGGTTCTTTGCTATCAAGCGTGAACTTCGCGCCTTCCGCAGCCGGATTGAACCGGAAATTGTTCCAGTATCCGCACTCTACTGCCAGTCTCTCCTCTTCCTGAGCCTTGCTCATGCCCTTCTTGATACCATGGTTGATACATGGAGCATATGCGATGATCAATGACGGTCCCGGATAAGCTTCTGCCTCTGCGATCGCTTTTACAGTCTGATTATAATCTGCACCCATTGCGATATGAGCAACATACACATAACCATAACTCATTGCAATACCTGCAAGGTCTTTCTTCTTAATCTCTTTTCCGCCTGCTGCAAACTGAGCGGTAGCACCAGTCTTCGTAGCTTTGGATGCCTGACCACCTGTATTGGAATATACCTCAGTATCAAATACCATGATGTTGATATCTTTACCGCTTGCCAGTACATGGTCAACGCCGCCGAATCCGATATCATAAGCCCATCCGTCACCACCGAAGATCCACTGAGACTTCTTAGCCAGGAAATCTTTTTCTGCAAGGATCTCTTTCTTCAGATCACCGTCGCAATCACAAGCCTCCAGAGCTGCCACCAGTTTATCTGTAGCGGTTCCATTTGTCACGCCACATGCAAAGGTATCTAAATACTCCTGTGCAGCTGCCTTCACATCAGCATTTTCTGCACATTCTACTACTTGTTCTACTTTCGCTTTCAGTCTGTCACGGATTGTATTCTGAGCAAGCAGCATACCGTATCCAAACTCAGCATTATCTTCAAACAGAGAGTTTGACCAAGCCGGTCCTCTTCCTTCCGGTGTTACCGTATATGGTGTGGACGGTGAAGAGTTACCCCAGATGGAAGAACATCCAGTTGCATTTGCAATATACATTCTGTCGCCGAACAACTGCGTGATCAATTTTGCGTAAGGTGTCTCTCCACAACCAGCACATGCGCCTGAGAACTCAAGCAACGGCTGTTTGAACTGGCTTCCCTTAACGCTTGCTTCTTTAAACTTCGCAACTACTTCTGGTTTTACAGGAATCTCTACGCCATAATCAAATACTTTCTGGGAATCTACATTTGCTTCCATATTCTCCATAACAAGCGCTTTCTCACCCTTCTTGCCTGGGCAGACATTTGCACAGGAACCGCAGCCTGTACAGTCAAGAGCAGAAATCGTCATAGCAAATTTCATTCCTGGCATACCGATCATATCAATTGCCTTTGTTCCTTCCGGCGCCTTTGCAAGCTCGTCTTCTGTGAGAGCTACCGGACGGATAACTGCATGCGGACATACATATGCACAACGGTTACACTGGATACAGTTTTCTTGTTTCCAAACCGGAATATCCACTGCAATACCACGTTTCTCATATGCTGCTGCACCTGACGGTGTAGAACCATCTACATACTCTTTAAATGCGGATACCGGAAGTGTATTTCCTTCCTGCGCATTTACTTTCGCCTGAATAATCTTAACGAAATCTACGACATCTGCTCTTCCGCCCTTAACTTCCGGTGCGAATAAGCCTTCGTCTGCACAAGATTTCCAGGAATCCGGAACCTGAACTTCCACAACCTGTTTTGCGCCTGCGTCAATCGCATCATAATTCATCTGAACAATCTTATCGCCTTTTCTTCCGTAAGTTGCTTTTGCCGCTGCTTTCATCAAGTTGATTGCTTCTTCCTCAGGAATAATATTCGCCAGTTTGAAGAACGCAGACTGCAGAACGGTATTGATACGTCCGCCAAGTCCGATTTCTTTACCGATCTTGATACCGTCGATCGTATAGAACTTGATGTTATGATTTGCAATAAACGCTTTTACCTGTCCTGGCAGATGAGATTCGATTCCTTCCATATCCCATGGGCAGTTCAGAAGGAATGTGCCGCCGTCTACCAATTCCTGAACCATGTTATATTTATTTACATAAGAAGGATTGTGACATGCCACAAAGTTTGCCTGATGAATCAGGTATGTGGACTTGATCGCCTTCTTACCAAAACGCAAGTGAGACATCGTAACACCACCGGACTTCTTGGAATCATAATCAAAGTAAGCCTGTGCGTACATATCTGTGTTATCACCAATGATTTTGATGGAGTTCTTATTTGCTCCAACCGTACCGTCAGCGCCAAGTCCCCAGAATTTACAGTTGATGGTTCCTTC
>JAAVXR010000052.1 GCA_022790755.1 Hespellia sp.
ATATTCCCCGGGAATCTCGGAATTCCATCAAATCCTACCTGTAAATCAGCATCCGTCGGAATATAATCTTCCATCTCGCCATTATGGAACTTCTCATAGGCAACCATGTCAAAGTATCCTGTGCCTGTCAGACCAAAAAGAATGGTCTTCTCCTCACCAGTCTCTTTACACTTCATCGCCTCGTCGATCGCAACTCGAATCGCATGGCTGCTCTCCGGTGCTGGAAGAATCCCTTCCACTCTCGCGAATTGTTCTGCCGCCTCGAATACATTCGTCTGTTCGACTGCGCGGGCCTCCATAAATCCATCCGCATAGAGCTGTGACAGAATCGAGCTCATTCCATGATACCGCAGCCCTCCTGCATGATTGGGAGATGGGATGAAGCCGCTGCCCAAAGTATACATCTTCGCCAACGGGCAGACCATACCGGTATCGCAGAAATCATACGCATACACACCTCTTGTTAGACTCGGGCAGGACGCTGGCTCTACTGCAATAAACTGATAATCTGCCTCTCCTCTCAACTTCCGTCCCATGAATGGAGAAATCAGTCCTCCCAAGTTGGAACCTCCACCCGCACAACCGATGATCACATCCGGTTTAATTCCATATTTGTCCATGGCGATTTTTGTCTCTTCACCGATAATGGACTGATGCAACAATACCTGATTCAAAACGCTGCCCAGCACATAACGATACCCCTCAGAGCCAACTGCCACTTCAACTGCCTCAGATATCGCACATCCCAGGCTTCCCGTCGTCCCTGGATGATCCTGCAAGATCTTTCGTCCAATCTCCGTTTCCATAGATGGCGACGGCGTTACGCTCGCGCCATAGGTCCGCATTACTTCCCGCCGGAACGGTTTCTGCTCATAAGAACATTTTACCATAAATACTTTACAGTCCAGATCCAGATAGGAACATGCCATGGAAAGCGCCGTTCCCCACTGTCCTGCTCCAGTCTCCGTCGTCACTCCGTTTAACCCCTGCTTCTTCGCATAATATGCCTGCGCAATCGCGGAATTCAGCTTATGACTTCCACTGGTATTATTTCCTTCGAATTTATAGTAAATCTTGGCTGGTGTCTGTAATTTCTCCTCCAGACAATATGCTCTCACCAGCGGTGCCGGACGGTACATTTTGTAAAAATCCTGTATTTCCTGTGGTATATCAATATAACGATCTGTGTTATTCAACTCCTGCTGCACCAGTTCTTTGCAGAATACCCCTTCCAGTTCTTCCGCTGTCATTGGCTTATGAGTTCCTGGATTCAATAGCGGCGCAGGCTTATTTGCCATATCTGCGCGCACATTATACCATTGCTTTGGCATTTCGTGCTCCTCCAGGTAAATTTTGTAAGGGATTTTTTTCTCGCTCATAGTCATTCTCCTTTCTGAGTCTTTGGGACAAGGCATAAAAAAACTCTCATCCCAACAAATGTTTCCTGCTGGGACAAGAGCATCTACTTCTAACTCCTGCGGTGCCACCCGGCTTGATGTAATCATAATCATACACCCTCTCATGCATACTATCATATGCGTTCTTTGTTAACGAAGTGTGATCTCCGGCGTCCCTACTTCAAGTTCAGTTCGCCCTCCGAAGCCCATTCCTTTCGGCCGATACCTGCTGCAATCCCACCTCCTGCAACTCTCTGTGAAGCTCCACTCCAAAAGTACTTACTCTTCTTCAACGGTTTATGTTGGTACTCTACCACAATAAAGCATCAATGTCAACACTTTTTTCATCAGAATATATTTCTGAAATTTCTTTGCTTCCACCATGCCCACTTGGTCTTTCTGCTTCGCTACTGCGATCTCCAGTAACATTGGTCTGGTTAAACGTCGTCAAATCTATCGCCATATTAAAGATATCTCCACGGCTAAAAGAATATTCCAAAAGTCTGCCGGATTGATCGTATGTGAGTGTCTCCGTCACACAGAGTATATCATCTTTTTTCAACCCCAGATTAAAGGCTTCATATTCATTTGCCCTTTTTGCGGTAATATGTCTTTTTGCCCGAAAGGGAACATAGCCATAGAAAGCCAGTGTATTATGCAAAGAACGTTCCGCAAAATCATATTCCAGAAGCTCCGGACACAGCTCATAATCCAGATATGCATCCGCAATTGTCCATAGTGTTCCATTGATGTACCGGAGACGTTCCAGATGAAATACCTTCACATCTTTTACCAATCCCAGAATCCCAGCCACCTTATCACAGACAATTTCGGCTTTCTGTGTCAAAACCTTGCTACTGGTATAGTCACCTCTCAAGCGAACCTGATTGTAGAATGCAATATTTGACGAAGCTATTTTTCTGTTACCCGTCTGCTTCTCTCCAATATAAAAAGCACCTTTCCCAGGAAATCTTACAATGCAACCTTCGTCTTCCAGAATTTCAAACGCTTTCCTCACAGTAGGACGACTGACATTATAAATATCACATAACTCCCGCTCTCCAGGTAATGGAGAATAATATGCTTTATTTTGGTAATCCTCCAAAATATGTTCTTTTAACTGCATATATAACAGTTGCTTCTTCCTTGTAGCCATTTAAACTCCTGCCTTTCTTCATTCCCCCTTACACACTGTAGAATAACATTTTCAAACATTTCTTTCAACGGCTTTCTGAAAAACATCTATCACAAAACAGAAAATCTAACTCTTACATAACAAGAAAGCCGAATCATGCATCCGGCTTTCCTGAATGATTTAAAATTTAATGATTACTCTGAATTTATCTCCTTTTACAGCAGATTCGAAAGCCTTCTGATAATCTTCCAATTCATAAACCTCGCTGATGAAAGGTTTGACATCTACCACCTTTTGAGACAACAACCTCGTCGCCTTGACAAAATCTACCGAGTTAGAATTTGCCGTACCAAGAAGTTTTGCTCCACTCTTATGCAGCCAATCAGGACTGATAGAAATCGGAGTATCCGGATAGAACGAACTATATAAAACCAGACGTCCATTATTTGACACTACCTTGATTGCCTCTTCTGCAACCGCGGAAATCGGGGTTGTATCAAAAACTACCTGTGCTTTTAATCCCTCTGTTATCTCCAGAACACGTTCCTCCAGATTCTCTTTTGCAGGATTTATCGCATGGGAAGCTCCCAGTTTCAGCGCTAACGCCGTCCGTTCTTCATTCGTATCCGATACGATCACGCAAGCGCCCTTTTTCGTTGCGAGAATGACATGGAGAAGTCCCATAATGCCGCATCCAATCACAACAACCGTGTCGCCAAACTCAATTTCCGCCGTCTCCACACTGTGCAATACACAGGATAACGGCTCTGTGATGGCCGCTTCCTCCGGCGTCACGTTACTGATGTGGAACAGATCCGATGGATTCGCCAGAAAATGCGAGCTCAATCCGCCCATACCTTTCTCCGGCAAGCCTTCCTGCTTCTTACTGTGATTAAAATTCTCACAGTTTTGCTCGTTTCCACTCTTGCAGCGATAACAATTCTTACACGGAAGCATTGCGCCTACCACTACCCTGTCTCCGACTTTCCATTGTCTGCGGTCCACATTCTTGCCCATCTCGATAATCTTTCCGGTCATTTCATGTCCGCCGATAAACGGGAAATCCACTTTTTTCACACCGGTATATACGCGCTGTTCCCATGTACAGATTGCGCTTGCATCTATTTTTACCAGTATTTTATCATCACTGACTTCCGGCACCGGATATTCCCGAATCTCAAGCTTCCTCTCTCCGGTAAATACCAAAGTCTTTGCCATTTCACCCATTTAAGCCTACCTCCAATTGCTCTGAACGTTTTTGTTCTTCTTATCCTAAGAATCCAATTGCTCCGCCTACCAGACCAATCACGATCAAAATCAACATAACGGTCGTAGCTTTCATCTTGCGATTCTTGAGCATATAAAGAGTTAAAAGTGTCACTGCCAACGGCAAAATTCCTTTGAACAATGCGTCAAACACCGTCTCCTGTACATTCATCTCCAGTGCGCCAAATTTGATGACGGCAGCACAATTCACAGTAACAAATTGACTGGACAAGGCTCCAAGCACGATCGCGCCCATAGCGGATGCACCAGTAATCAACATCTGTAGCTGATTTCCACCCAGAATCTTCTCGATTCCATCTTTACCAAGTTCATAACCTTTCATCCAGCAGATGTAAGCAACCGGGAACATGATTCCAAACATCAAAAGTGTATACACCAGAGGTCCCATCAGATTGCCCTGGGAACCAAGGCTGATACCAAACGCAAGCAGAATCGGGGTCAGAGTTCCCTGCCATAAAGTATCACCAATACCTGCAAAAGGTCCCATCAAACCGGTTTTTACACCATTGATTGCTTCATCTGTGATCGGAGCTCCATTTGCTCTTTCTTCCTCCATTGCCAGCACGATACCAGGAATCACACCACCGATGTGCGGCTCTGTATTGAAGAACTGCATATGTCTTTTGATACAAGCTTTGTATGCTTCTGGATCATCGCCGTACAATTTCTTAATAACATGTTTATAAGAATGTACCAGACCAGTTGCTTCCAGACGCTCATAGTTATAATTTGCATGTGAGAAGAAGGTCCATCTCCAAAATGCTTTTACGACATCTTTTTTACTTAATCTCTTTTCCTCTGCCATATTAAAAATCCTCCTCATCATCATCTACCACTGCAGCCGCGGTTCCATCGCCAGCTGCCTGCGGTGCGCTATTGTTGTTCAGAAGCACTGTATAGAAGTATCCGATGACACCGCCCAATACAGCAACCGCGATGACCGGCAGTCCCATATACTGTACCATAATGAATCCAACCATATAGTGACTTACCAATGTTCATAACAAATCAGCTCCCGTTACACTTTATAATACCACTGGTCATTAATATGTCAATAAAAATCGACATTTTTTTAATTTTTTGTGAAAAAG
>JAAVXR010000005.1 GCA_022790755.1 Hespellia sp.
GTTGTTCCGGCAGCCTGGCCATTCTTTGCCCAACCCAGCCAGCCATATTTGGATACGTGTGCCTGATAATAGACATCGCAGTATGTTTCATATTCTCCGGTTAATTGCAGCTTAATCGCTTCCATTCCACGTTTCTGATCCGGCAAGCCGGCTATCATATCGTCGGAAACCCAATCTTGCCAGCCGACACCGGACAAATGCACACTGTACTGAATACCTCCGGAATAGCCCTCTGTCGGATGAATGATTTTGACACGCACAGCCTCCAGCTGCTTATTTTGTCCGGTAGTACCGGATATCGCGCCATTTTCCATTGGATGTTGCCATCCAGTATTTTCTATATATGTGGCATAAGACACACTACCGATTTGCGTGTTTGAAAGAAAACTTCTCGATTCTTGTAATGGTGCATCAGATGCATTCTTGTGGCATAACCTGATTTCAATTCCTTCTAAGCGTCTGGCCATACCTTCTGTTCCGGCGGCTTGGCCGTTTTGCTTGTCCTTCGGTTCCTGACATCGCTCCATCGTATTTCCAATCCTGCCAGCCGTAAGTTTGTATATGGGTTCGGTAACGAATATCTCCGTTAAATTCTTGGTTATTCAAACGGATTGTGATTGCCTCCAATCGTTTGGCCTGTCCTTCGGTTCCGGACATTGCTCCATCGTATTTCCAATCCTGCCAGCCATAAGTCTGTACATGGGTTCGATATTCTACGAAAGGATGACGATAACAATTCTCGGTGCTTCCCGGCGCTGGAGCACCTTTGGTCGCCAGACAGATTTCAATCGCCTCCAACCGTTTCGCATATCCAGCTGTTCCGGCAGCCTGACCATTCTTTGCCCAACCAAGCCAACCAAAGGTCTGACTATGTACGCGATAATATATATCATAGTGATTTGCCATCTCTCCGGTCAGTTTTATCTGAATTGCTTCCAATCGCTTGGCTTGTCCCTCGGTTCCCGACATCGCTCCATCACTGACGAAATCCTGCCAGCTATAGGTTTGTATATGGGTTCGATATTGAATACCTCCATTATATTCCGGATTGTCTAACCTGATCTCGATTGCTTCCAGCCGTTTGGCTTGTCCCTCGGTTCCCGACATTGCTCCGTTACTGACAAAATACTGCCAACCATAGGTCTGTACATGGGTTCGATAGGAAACGATATTTTTTTCTGTTATTTCAATTTCAGAAGGCTCCTCAGCTTGCACATCGAAAGAAATTTGAAAAACAAAACCAACAATAATCACCATCGCACAAAACAACACTGCCATTTTCTTCTTCATGCGAAATCCCCCTTCCACCAAGCCCTGTGACAAGCTGCGATGAATTTATTTTATCATACTTTTTATAGGGAATCCATGTTTCTATCAGAAAAGCAGTTTTTGTTTCCCGAGAAAGATTTCTTTTCTTCAACGTCACACAGGCGTCGTTAGCGCTCGCCACAGCAATACATTTCAGCATGGTGTCCACGGTCTGTGTTTCACCAGGCTCCAGAAAAACCTGGGAACCTCCCATGGAAGCAGCATATTCCGACGTTGTAACGGAATCTTCCAGTTTGATCTTACCACTCTCCAATGCATCGAAAATCAGAAGCATTGTCATGACTTTTGTTACACTTGCAGGTGGACGTTGTGTGTCGGCGTCCTTTTCAAAAATAACATCACCTGTAGAGTTCTCAATTAAGATTGCGGAAGGTGCGCTGACGGAAACACCAGTGTTTTTCGTATTTTCTACATCTCCTGTGTTCTCTTCCCTTTTATCCGATGACTCCGTTTCCTCAGCGATGTCTTTCTCTTCCCGAAGTACTTCCGGATGTGTCGGCATTGCATATGCAATACGTGGTATACATAGCGATATACTCAAAAGTAGAAGCAGAAACTTTTTCATAGGACTGACTCCTTGCATAATTCGTCTATTATCAATATAAGAAAGAGGAATGGAAAATATGCAGCTGTTTCAAGATTACACAAAAAAGCAGGAATTCTACCGCATATTTTATGACAGCAAAATCCCTGCAAGATTCATTTTCTTTATTAATTTATTCGCTATTTGATTTTAAACGATTCCCTGTGCGGTCATGGCTTCCACAACTTTTTCGAAACCGGCGATATTTGCGCCTACGACGTAGTTGCCCTTCGCCCCATATTTTTCAGCGGCGTCCGCCATATTGTGGCAGATATTTACCATAATATTTTGGAGCTTGGAATCTACCTCCTCAAAGGTCCAGCTCAAACGTTCACTGTTCTGGGACATCTCCAGGGCGGAAGTTGCCACGCCACCAGCGTTTGCTGCTTTTCCAGGTGCAAAAAGAACATGATTTTCCAGAAGATATTCGGTTGCATCTGCCGTCGTCGGCATATTAGCACCCTCGGCAACCGCGATACATCCATTTGCCACCAACTGTTTTGCATCCTCTAAATGCAATTCATTCTGTGTTGCACATGGAAGCGCGATGTCCACCTTTACCGACCATACGCCGCGACCCTCATGGTATTCGGAATTCGGACGATATTTTTTGTACTCGGTCAGTCTTGCACGCTGTACTTCTTTGATCTCTTTGAGCGCGTCCACGTCGATTCCTTCCGGATCGTATACCCATCCTGTAGAATCACTGACGGTTACCACTTTTGCACCGAGTTGCTGTGCCTTCTGTGTCGCATAGATTGCCACGTTTCCGGAACCGGATACAGCAACCGTCTTGCCCGCGATCTCTTTTCCATTGATCTTTAACATTTCTTGTGTCAGATAGAGAAGACCATATCCGGTCGCCTCTGTTCTCGCCAGAGAACCGCCGTAGCTTAAGCCTTTTCCGGTCAATACGCCTTCATATACACCGCGAATTCTCTTGTACTGGCCAAACATATAGCCGATTTCTCTTGCTCCGGTTCCGATATCGCCAGCCGGAACATCGGTGTCTGCTCCGATATATTTGCACAATTCCGTCATGAAGCTCTGACAGAAAGCCATCACTTCACGGTCTGATTTTCCTTTTGGATCAAAGTCGGAACCGCCCTTTCCTCCTCCAATCGGAAGACCGGTCAGGGAATTCTTGAAAATCTGCTCAAATCCGAGAAACTTTATGATACCAAGATTTACAGAGGGATGCAGACGAAGACCGCCCTTATATGGGCCAATCGCACTGTTAAACTGTACACGGTATCCGGTATTCACCTGCACTTGTCCTTTATCGTCCACCCATGGAACCCGGAACTTGAATTGTCTCTCCGGTTCTACCAGTCTCTCAAGCAGAGCATCCTTACGGAATTTCTCTTCATCTGCCTCTATCACTACTCTCAAAGATTCCAAAACTTCTTTCACAGCCTGATGGAATTCCGGTTCTGCGGGATTCTTTTTCACGACTGCTTCGATTACCTCATCAACATATGACATGATTGTTACCTCCTAATTACCGACTACTATTTTTTTCAAATTACATTTTAGACCGTGCTCTGTTTTTTGTCAATCCTGCATTTGAAAAAAATGAGTGGAAGGATGTTTTTCTTAGATTGTGTGAGGGGATGCAGATCGGTGATGAACGGTAAAATAAAATAGAGTGTCATCAGACACTCTATTATATGCACATTAATTATACTTACGTTTTCTGGCAGCTTCAGACTTCTTTTTCCGTCTTACGCTTGGCTTTTCATAGTGTTCTCTTTTACGAATCTCCTGCTGAATGCCAGCTTTTGCGCAGTTTCTTTTAAATCTGCGTAAAGCGCTGTCCAACGTCTCGTTCTCTTTGACGATTACATTTGACATAGTCTCACACCAAACCTCCCTCCAGCCTTGTATTGTGCATCATACGACTGTTTGGGTATTTATTCATTGCACTGTCTTAAATTATACCATATTTTACAGTTACGTCAACAGCTAAATTACATTTTTTTACTTTATTCTTACGAATTGCCACTTAGTCTTTGATTTGTTCTGCGAGCACACTTTTGACTTTTGCCAGTGCATCTTTGATCCCGGCAGGATTCTTCCCTCCAGCCTGGGCCATATTGGGGCGACCACCACCGCCGCCGCCTACAAGACCGGCGATCGCTTTGACAAGATTTCCGGCATGTGCACCACGGTCCATTGCTCCTTTGGTCGCGGTAGCCATGAGACTGACTTTTCCGTTAGCGCCGGAGGCAAGAACGACAACGCCCTCTCCCAATTTTTCTTTCCATTGATCGCCAAGGTCGCGCAGTCCGTTCATGTCTGCACCTTCCACCTGGAGGGCCAGCACTTTGATTCCTTTTACTTCCTCCACCTGTTCCATGGCATCTCCCATAGAATCCTGGGCCATCTTACTCTTCAAATGCTCTAGTTCGCTGTGGAGTGACTTGTTCTCCGCCAGAGAATGTGATATTTTTTCCACCAGTTGATCTGGTGTGGTCTTATACAATGACGCGGCCTTTTTCAAAGTTTCCTCCAAATGACCGTAGTAATTCAAGAGTCCTTTGGAAGTCAATGCCTCGATACGTCTTACTCCAGCGGCAACTCCTGTCTCAGAAATAATTTTGAAAGCCGTGATCTCCCTGGTGTTGCTTACGTGAGTTCCTCCACAGAATTCAATGGAGAAATCTCCCATATTTACCACGCGCACTATATCACCGTATTTTTCTCCAAACAATGCCTGCGCGCCAGTTTTTCTTGCTTCCTCAATCGGCATATTTTTGCAGATTACCGGAAGCGATTTCGTGATATTCTCGTTGACAATATTTTCTACCTGTTCCAATTCTTCCGCCGACAACGCTGAGAAATGTGTGAAGTCAAAACGAAGCCTGTCCTCATTGACGCTGGAGCCAGCCTGTTCCACATGAGTGCCCAGTACCGTGCGCAGAGCTTTTTGCAGTAGATGTGTAGCACTGTGATTTCTCGCAGAAAGTGCGCGCTTCTCCTCATCAATATGAAGGACTGCATGATCTCCCACTTTCAGCATTCCTTCTGTGACACGTCCCACATGCCCGATTTTGCCACCCAGCAGTTTGATTGTATCTTCCACCTGAAATTTACCGTCTGCCGTCTCGATGATTCCGGTGTCCGCCTCCTGTCCGCCGCTCGTCGCATAGAATGGTGTCTGATCAACAAAAACGGTTCCCACCTCGCCGTCGGAAAGTGCATCCACAAGCTCAGACTCTGTCGTCAGAACGGTAATTTCGGACTCAAAAGACACATGATCATAGCCTGTAAATTCTGAAGTTACAGCGGGATCGATCGATTCATAAACCGTCACATCAGCTCCCATATAGTTTGTCACTTCCCGGGCTCCACGTGCTTTCTCACGCTGTACTTCCATTGCCGCATGGAATCCCTCTTCATCAATTTGCATTCCCTTTTCTTCTAAAATCTCCCGGGTCAGATCAATCGGGAATCCATAAGTGTCGTACAGTCGAAATGCATTCTCCCCTGTCAGTACCTTTTCCTGCTTCTCTTCCATTTTCTGGATGACTTCGGAAAGAATGCGGAGGCCCTGGTCGATGGTTTTGTTAAACTTTTCCTCTTCCTTTGCGATAACCTTCAAGATAAATTCTCGTTTCTCTTCTAATTCAGGATATCCGTCTTTGGAACCTTCGATCACGGTGGTGGCAAGCTTCACCAGGAATTCTCCCTGAATGTTCAGAAGTCTTCCATGGCGGCACGCTCTTCTGAGAAGCCGGCGAAGTACATATCCGCGTCCCTCATTGGAGGGCATAATTCCGTCGGATATCATAAACGTCACTGAACGGATATGGTCGGTAGTCACACGGATGGAGACATCTGTACTGTCGTCTGCGCCATAGGTGACATTTGCAATCTGACAAGCATGCTCCCGCAAGGATTTAATCGTGTCAACATCAAACATGGATTCCACGTCCTGCACGACGCAGGCAAGACGCTCCAACCCCATTCCGGTGTCGATATTTTTCTGCTCCAGTTCGGTATAGTGCCCGTTTCCATCGTTGTCAAACTGTGTAAATACATTATTCCATATTTCCATATAACGATCGCAATCACAGCCAACCGTACAATCCGGCTTTCCACAGCCAAAAGCTTCTCCACGGTCATAATAGATCTCGGAGCATGGACCGCAGGGGCCAGAACCATGTTCCCAGAAATTATCTTCTTTCCCAAAACGGAAGATTCTCTCCTTGGGAATTCCCATCTCTTCGTTCCAAATACGGAAAGCCTCGTCGTCGTCCTCATAAATCGAGGGATAGAGACGATCCGGATCCAGTCCGACCACTTCTGTCAAAAACTCCCAGGACCAATGTATGGCCTCTGTCTTGAAATAATCCCCAAAAGAGAAATTACCAAGCATTTCAAAAAAAGTACCATGGCGGGCCGTCTTCCCTACATTCTCAATATCGCCGGTACGAATACATTTCTGACAGGTGGTCACTCTTTTTCTGGGAGGAATCTCTTGTCCTGTAAAATATGGCTTTAACGGCGCCATCCCCGAATTGATCAGCAAAAGACTTTTATCATTGTGTGGCACCAAAGAAAAACTCTTCAACGCCAGATGATCCTTGCTCTCGAAAAATTCTAGAAACATTTTTCTTAATTGATTTACTCCATACGGCTGCATATTCTTCCTCCTGTTATAGTAATTACTTGACTTCATAAACCCTGACAAAGCAATAAAATAAATGTCAGATGTTAGAACACACACAAAACAGAGTGGACTCTCATCCACTCTGTCTGCATCTGCTATTCATTCTTTTCCGCTGCTTCCTTTGCCGTCTTGCGATCTCTCAATCTTTTCCCGAAGAGGACTCCACAAAATGCGACAATTCCTATCACAACAGCTTTCAGTAGCGTTTCTATGATTCCTGCTATAAATGCCATCTCTATTCCTCCCAAAAACTATGCGGGTAACAAGCTTTTTTTATCATAGCATAGCATTTTCTGTTTGTAAAGAGGGGCTTTTTTTATTATTGCCCAGTGGGGGACGCAGAGCACATTCGAATCTATTCCCCTTGAAATACTTCCTGTGCATAATACACAGATTGCATCGCATCTTTCCCGTAGAAATCCGCACCGATCATGTCGGCATATTCTTGATTGAGAACGGCGCCGCCAACCATCACTTTGCATGCAGGCGCTTCCCGGCGAAGCATCTGAATCGTCTGTTCCATACTGACAACGGTTGTGGTCATCAGCGCGCTCAATCCGACGAGTCGGATTCCCTGTTCTTGAACCGTCTGTACAATCCGCTCAGGTGCAACGTCTTTGCCCAGATCTATCACGGAAAATCCGTAGTTCTCCAAAAGAACTTTCACGATATTTTTTCCGATATCGTGAATATCTCCTTTTACAGTGGCCAGAACAATCTTCTCTTTGGTCTGTGTCTCTGCCCCAAAATCTTTTATGATATCTTTGATGATTGCAAAAGCTGCTTTGGCAGATTCTGCGCTCATCAGAAGCTGTGGTAAGAATACTGTGCCTTTCTCGAACCCTTTTCCTACGGTATCCAGCGCTGGAATCAGATGTTGATTGATAATGTCCAGCGGTTGTTCGGTCTTTAGAAGTGTTGTCGTCAATTCCCGGGCTTCTTCTTTTAAGCCCTTTTCGATGGCACTCTGCAAACTTCGATGGCTGCTCACTTTTTTTTCTTTCGAATCGGTTGTCGCCGTCTGCGTTTGTCCAAACCGGTCAATGTATTGTTCGAAATTCGAATCCAGATTCATCAATGCATGAAACGCATAGAAAGAACGCATCATATCCTCGGAAGATGGATTGATGATACCCGCGCTCAATCCTTGCTGCAAAGCCATGGTATAAAAATTGGAATTGATCACTGCCCGATTTGGCAGACCAAAAGAGATATTGGACACACCGAGTACCGTATGCACCCCAAGTTCTTCTCGGACTCTGCGCAGCGCTTCCAGCGTCACAATCGCTCCATTCGGTTCTGAGCTGACGGTCATCGTCAGAACATCTATGACCAGATCTTTTTTCGGAATTCCGTATTTCTCTGCCTCCCGTATGATTTTTTCTGCAATCTCGATTCGCCCCTGTACAGTGGACGGAATGCCGCTTTCATCCAACGTGAGACCGACCACGACGCCACCATAACGCTTTACGAGAGGAAAGACCATATCCATAGATTCCTGTTTTCCGCTCACAGAATTTACCATAGGCTTTCCGTTGTAAATCCGCATTGCCTGCTCCATAGCGTTTGCGTTCACTGTATCAATCTGCAATGGCAAACTTGTGACGGACTGTAATTCCTGAACTACCGTCCGCATCGTCTGGGCCTCATCAATATCCGGAAGGCCCACATTCACATCCAAAATATGGGCGCCATGTTCTTCTTGAGTGATTCCTTCGTTCAAAATATAATCTATGTCCTGTTCTTTGAGCGCCTGTTTGAAGCGCTTTTTACCCGTTGGATTGATTCGCTCTCCGATAATCTTGGAGCCCGTTCCCAGTTCCACAAATTGTCCATAGGAAGAGACGATTGTTCGTTGCTTTGGCACAGGGGGCTGTATCGGAAGGTTTCGGCAAACCTCCGTCATTTTGCGGATGTGATCCGGCGTAGTCCCACAACAGCCGCCGATGATGCAGGCACCGTTTTGTACAATCTGTTGCATCAGACTGGCAAAAGTATCCGGTGTCACATCGTAAGAAGTTTCTCCATTTCTTTGTTTTGGAAGACCAGCATTTGGTTTGATGATGATCGGCAGAGACGTATATTCCCGAAGCGTTTCCAGAAGTGGAAGCATCTGGGAGGGTCCCAGACCACAATTCAAACCGATCGCGTCTACACGTAGCCCCTCCAAAAGAGCGACCAAGGAAGGAATATCGGCGCCGGTCAATAATTTCCCCCGCTCATCAAAAATTGCTGTCACAAATACCGGAAGATTCGTATTTTCTTTTGCCGCCAATACAGCCGCTTTGATCTCATAAGTATCGCTCATCGTTTCTATATGGATCAAATCGACCCCTGCTTTCTCACCATATTGTACGACCTCGCGAAATGCCCTATAAGCCGTCCCAAATTCCAGATCGCCCATAGGCTTTAATAGTTTTCCACTCGGGCCGATATCCAGTGCAGTATAGACTCTGCGTCCATTTTGTATAAACGGTTTTGCGGCCTGTTTCACATGTTGCACAGCGGCAGAAACGATCTCCTCCAATTGATACCTATCGTCATGAAATTTCAGTGCATTTGCGCCAAACGTATTCGTCAATACAATATCACTGCCGGCTTCGATATAAGCGGAATGAATAGACCTGATATCTTCCACGTGTGTCAGATTCCAGGTTTCCGGGAGTTCTCCGGGTGCCAGCCCCCTTTCCTGAAGCAACGTCCCCATCCCACCGTCAAAAAACAACAATTCTTTTCCTAAACGTTCTTTTATCATATGGTATCCCTTCTGTATAAGCAGTCTGTTTTCGTGCACACTTCACATCCCTGTCTATGACAGGAAAGCTTGGTGTCACTGATTCCGATCAAGGCTGTAACCGACTTGGTCGGCGCCATCATGCAACTGTCCGTCAGTGTTAAACCGATGGTTTTGGAGCAGTCAAGCATCGCAATGACCGAACTTTGATATTCGATCGAAAAATCTCCATATCCCGGACTGAATCGGGGCCGCAGATAGTATCCCGATTCTTGCATTTGTTCTTCTAGCTCTCTTTGTATCTCATCGCAATATTCCTCCAGAATTGCGGCCGCACAAGCCTGCAAAGCTACTGCATCCGCCATATTAAGAATCGAAGTTCTCTGAATCAGTCTGTCGACGTTGATTCCAAGAGTGGCTCCGAACATTGCAACTTTACAGCATCCTTTTAGATTTTTTCCGAGATTTTTGCTTTGAATCTCCAGATTCCCGATTTGAATGCGGGAGGCGTCCACAAAGACCATATCAAATATACGGCAGACAGAGCGTTTTTGTACGACCTGGTCCAAACTGGAAAATGCATCCGCAATCATCGAAATCGTCTTTTCATCCACAGTGTGTGACCCATATCCGAGATAACGGATTGCTTCTTTTTCTCTGCTCGTCATATCTACATCCTTCCTGACCTCGCCAGTCTTTACCCTTTTATAATTTCCGAAAGATTATTCAGAATTGCAGCGGCAACCTCGGGTTTATTCATGGAATAGATATGGATGTTATGGATTCCATTTGCAATGAGATCAATGATCTGATCGGTCGCGTACACAATGCCTGCTTGTTGCATTGCCGCCGGGTTGTTTCCAAATTTATCAACAATTGCAAGAAATCTGGCTGGAAGGAATGTACCGGACAACTGACAAATTCTTTTCATCTGTTTCCCATTGGTGACGGGCATAATCCCTGGAAGGACCGGGACGGTAATTCCTTTTTCCCGGATTCTGTAAAGAAAATTATAGTGGATCGAGTTATCAAAGAACATTTGCGTCGTCAAAAAATCTACTCCACACTCCACTTTTTCCTTCAAGTAACGGATATCGTCTTCTTTGTGCTCGTTTTCCACATGCCCCTCTGGATAGCAAGCGGCACCAATACAGAAATCTCCGTTCTTTTTGATTTCCTGTATCAGTTCCGAGGCATAACGAAAACGATCTTCGGAAGGAAACGATATTTCCTCCGGAATATCCCCTCTCAGTGCAAGAATATTTTCAATCTTATTCTCTTTTAACTCTTTGATGACAGAACGGACTTCTTCCTTTGTGGAGGATGCACAGGTGAGATGTGCCAGAGAATCCACATGCAGATCATCTTTGATGTGACTGGCAATGCGAACGGTATTCTTGCTGGTGCCGCCTCCCGCGCCGTAAGTAACGCTCATAAATGCCGGCTGCAATGCCGCAATCTCGTCAACTGCTTTCAAGACTTTATCGTAGGAAGCGGATGTCTTTGGCGGAAAAACTTCCAGGGAAATGGTGATTTTGTCGCTGTTTAGTTTGTCTATAATTTTCATCTTGCTGTAATCCTCCTGCACCATACTTTATAACATTTTGATGGACGGTATGAAAACCGTCCATCTTCTTTGCGCCTAACCAAGAAGGCTGTCATATAAATCATTATACTGTTTTGCTGAATTTCTCCAGGAGAAATCCTGCTTCATACCACGTTCCACAATCTTGTTCCAGTCACGTTTCTTATCGTAGAAGATTCGCTCCGCATATCGAATTGTATTGAGCATTTCGTGCGCATTGTAATTCGTAAAGCTGAATCCGGTTCCCGTCTTCTCA
>JAAVXR010000053.1 GCA_022790755.1 Hespellia sp.
AATAAAACGATAAATACATTAGCTCAGAGATTAGGTGTTTTGAAGAAGGACTTAGATTAGAAAATAAGAAAGAAGTTGGTAGAGACAGAAGGAACAGCGTTGAATACTATGGTGACAAAAATTATTTTATTGTTTAATTAGCAAGGGAGAGATTACTGGTGCCGAAACGGTGCCAAGAAATCATGCAAATAAAAATACGCCACACCAAAACAACGATTTTACGCTGTTTTCTGCAATAAAAAGCATATAAAATACCATAAAAAACGCTATTCAAATACTGTTCAGGGGTAGCCAGTAAACAGCAGATCGCCTCGCAAAAATATCTCACGCAGACGAGGCAATCCGCGTCCGTCAGACGACAATCATGCAAAGTGCGTAAAAAAGTCTTAAGACTTTGTGAAAAACCTTGACAAACAGGGGGATTCACTTATCATAATATGTGCTGAGAATTGAGAGATAGAGTGTACGAAAGAATATATATTACGAGGAGGATATTATGAGCAAACAATTGGAGAAGACGTACAATCCAAAAGAAATTGAACCAAAGTTGTACAAAAAGTGGTGTGAGAAGCGATATTTTCATGCAGAACCGGATCGGAGCAAGAAACCGTTTACAATTGTGATGCCGCCTCCGAATATCACGGGTAAACTGCATATGGGACATGCTGTGGATAATACTTTGCAGGATATCTTGATTCGTTATAAGAGAATGCAGGGATATAACGCACTTTGGGTACCGGGGACGGACCATGCTGCGATTTCGACGGAAGTGAAAGTGACAAACCAACTGAAAGAGGAAGGGATTGACAAGAAAGAGCTTGGCAGGGAAGGCTTTCTGAAGCGCACTTGGGAGTGGAAGGACGAGTACGCGGGTGCGATCGAGAAGCAGTTGGAGAAGTTGGGAGTCTCTTGTGACTGGGAGCGGGAACGTTTCACGATGGACGAGGGATGTTCCAAGGCTGTCGAAGAGGTTTTCATCAGTCTGTATGAGAAGGGCTATATTTATAAAGGTTCCCGAATCATTAATTGGTGTCCGGTATGTAAGACTTCTCTGTCGGATGCGGAAGTAGAGCATGAGGAACAGGATGGATTTTTCTGGCATATCAAATATCCGATTGTTGGTACAGAGGAGTTTTTGGAAATTGCCACGACGAGACCCGAAACGATGCTCGGAGATACGGCGATTGCGGTACATCCGGATGATGAAAGATACCAGGCGATCATAGGAAAGACGGTGCTGCTCCCTCTGGTGAACCGGGAGATTCCGGTTGTGGCGGATTATTATGTGGATAAAGAGTTCGGAACCGGAGCGGTGAAGATTACGCCGGCCCACGATCCAAATGATTTTGAAGTAGGAAAACGACACGATCTGGAAGAGATCAATATCATGAATGATGACGCTACCATCAATGAGAATGGCGGAAAATACGCGGGAATGGAGCGGTATGAGGCGAGAAAGGCCATTGTTCAAGATCTGGAGGAACAGGGGTATCTTGTGAAGATTGTGCCGCATTCTCATAATGTGGGAACCCATGACCGATGCCATACGACGGTGGAACCACTGATTAAACAGCAGTGGTTTGTGAAGATGGAGGAGCTGGCAAAACCTGCCATCAATGCCCTGAAAACTGGGGAACTGAAATTTGTGCCGGAGC
Organism: Hespellia sp.; assembly: GCA_022790755.1. Classification (GTDB taxonomy): domain Bacteria; phylum Bacillota; class Clostridia; order Lachnospirales; family Lachnospiraceae; genus Mediterraneibacter_A. The sequence goes on from JAAVXR010000053.1 coordinate 1,656, forward strand.
GTTTCGATAAGATTTATCTGCATTGGCTGGAAAATATCAAAGACTGGTGTATTTCCCGACAGATCTGGTGGGGACACCGGATTCCGGCTTATTACTGTGATGCGTGTGGAGAATTTGTGGTGGCAAAGGAAATGCCTGAGAAATGTCCACATTGTGGATGCACGCATTTTACACAGGATGAAGACACGCTGGACACCTGGTTTAGTTCGGCATTGTGGCCGTTTTCTACGCTGGGATGGCCGGAGAAAACGGAAGATTTGGACTATTTTTATCCAACGGATGTGTTGGTGACAGGGTATGATATCATTTTCTTCTGGGTAATCCGTATGGTATTTTCCGGATATGCGCATACCGGAAAATCGCCATTCCATACGGTGTTGATTCACGGTTTAGTGAGGGATTCATTGGGACGGAAGATGAGTAAGTCTCTGGGCAATGGCATTGATCCGCTGGAGATCGTGGACCAGTATGGGGCGGATGCGCTGCGGTTGACACTGGTGACAGGAAATGCGCCGGGAAATGATATGCGCTATTATGATGAACGCGTGGAGGCAAGTCGTAATTTCGCAAACAAAGTGTGGAATGCATCTCGTTTCATTTTGATGAATGTGGAAAATAATATTGAAGAGCCGGATGCGTCCCTGTTTACACCGGCTGACAGATGGATTCTTTCGAAAGTGAATCGTCTGACGGTGGAAGTGACGGAGAATATGGACAAGTTTGAGCTTGGAATTGCAGTACAGAAGGTCTATGATTTTATCTGGGATGAATTTTGTGACTGGTATATTGAGATGGCCAAATATCGCATTTATCGGGCGGAGGAAGACCAGGCATCGGCAAATTGTACATTATGGGTACTGAAGACCGTATTGAAACAGGCGTTGAAATTACTGCATCCGTTTATGCCGTTCATCACAGAAGAGATTTACAGTGCACTTGTCCCGGAAGAAGAGTCGCTGATGATTTCTGCATGGCCGGTGTATCAGGATAACTGGAAGGATGAGACGGCGGAGAATGTCGTAGAACATTTCAAGGCTGTCACTCGGGGGATTCGCAATACGCGTACGGAAATGAATGTTCCGAATAATCGGAAGACCAAGGTGTATATCGTATGTGAAGATCATGAGGTGTCGGAAGGACTGGCAGAGCTGAACGAGTCTGTCAAGACGCTTCTGTATGCGACGGAGATCGTGTTGCAGGACACAAAAGATGGCTTGGAGGAGAACACGGTATCCATCGTAGTGCCGGATGCAACGGTATATCTTCCGATGAATGAATTGGTGGATCTGGAGCAAGAACGTATTCGTCTCAAAAAAGAGGCGGAAAGACTGCGCAAAGAGATTGCCCGGGCGAAAGGAATGCTGGAAAATGAGAAATTCCTGAGCAAAGCTCCGGAGGCAAAGATCAAGGAAGAAAAAGAAAAATTTGCGACATACACGCAAATGCTTTCACAGGTGGAAGAAAGACTTGCCGGATTGTAAAAGATGGATTTTGACAGCAGAATGGGACAAAAAGAACAGAAGGGTGGAACATGAAGAGAATTCCATGGAAGAGACCGGACGTAAAAGGTTTCTTGGTCAAACTCAAAAATCTAAATATAGAGGATATCAGAGAGCATATACGCCAGAAAAGAGAACGTCGGGCTCAAATTTTGGAAAAGCGCAGAAACAGTAAATTTGCAAAAAAAATGCAGCCGGTCTATCGTTGGATGAACCGGCTGTCTCTCCTGTTTCATTTCCTGCTTGCCTGTGTATTGAACCTTTTGATTGAAGGAATATCCAGACATTCCCTGATTGAGGGGTGGCAATTCATGATAGGGACGACAGATGTTTTTCTGTTTAACGCCTATTTGATCTTTGTCACTTTTTCTATTGTCTATTTTTTCAGGAGACGAGTGTTTGTACGGATTCTGTTGAGTGTGTTCTGGCTGGTTCTGGGGGTAAGCAATGGATATATGCTGATGAAGCGGGTGACACCGTTTAATGCGCAAGATCTGAAAGTTATGACGGATGGGATGGCGCTGATCAATAATTATTTCAATGCGTTTGAACTGGTACTTCTGACGGTAGGAACGATCGCAGTGGTGATCTGGGTGGTGTCCATGTGGCGAAGAGGTGGACAATTTACGGGGAAGATTTACCGGATCCCAGCGTTGATTGGGGTGGCGCTCTGGATGGGCTCCTACGTTGTGTTGACCAATGTAGCGATTGACAACCGTGTTGTTTCTAATTATTTCGGAAATATTGCATTCGCTTATGAAGACTATGGATTTCCTTATTGTTTTACGGCCAGCGTCTTCAATACAGGGATTGGTCGCCCGTCCGGATATAATGAAGAAATGATGGCAGAAATCGGAGATCAGGGAAAGTTGAATGAAAGTGAAACCGGGCGTTCACAGGAAGAACTACCCAATATTCTTTTTGTGCAGTTGGAATCGTTTTTTGACCCGACGGAGGTGGAGTGGCTGACATTTTCTTCCGATCCGATTCCCAATCTCCGTAAAATGTTTCAGGAATATTCCACAGGATATTTTAAGGTGCCCTCGGTTGGTGCCGGTACTGCCAATACAGAGTTCGAAGTGTTGACGGGAATGAGTATGCGGTTTTTTGGGCCGGGAGAGTATCCTTATAAAACCTATGTAAAAGAAGCGGTCTGTGAGAGTGCGGCAACGGCGCTGACCAGTTTGGGATACGGCGCCGAAGCATTGCATAACAATGGGGGAAATTTCTACAGTCGTGCAAAAGTCTTCAATAATATGGGGTTTGATCATTACACGAGCAAGGAATTCATGAATATTTTGCAGACAACGCCGAAAGGATGGGCGACGGATGACGTTCTGATTCCGAATATTCTGGAATCCATGGATACCACAGAGGGACAGGACTTTGTGTTTGCAATCAGTGTGCAGGGACATGGGGATTATCCGGTGGAACCGATGTTTGAGAATCCGGAGATCATTGTCGGCGGTTTGGAGGATGAAGGTCGGAGAAATGCATGGGAATATTATGTAAATGAAGTGCATGAGATGGACAAGTTTGCCGGAAATCTTGTGAAGGCGATTGAAGAACGTGGGGAACCGACGGTGATTGTGTTTTATGGAGATCACCTCCCAACGCTGGGGCTCGAAGCAAAGGATCTCAAGAGCCGCTATTTATATAATACAAACTATGTGATTTGGAATAATATCGGATTGGAAAAAAAGGACTCGAATCTGGCAGCTTATCAGGTGATGGCAGATGTATTTGAACGGCTGGATATTCATTCAGGTACGGTGTTCAATTATCATCAAAAACGCCGGAAATCCAAGAATTACCTGGCGGATTTGGAATTATTGCAATACGATATTCTGTATGGGGAACAGTATGTATATGAGAAAAATGGGCAACCGATCACAGAAGGGCACATGGAAATGGGAGTCAAAGATGTTTTGATTTCAGACCTTGTGACTCAGTTGGATGGAACTTACAGCATATATGGAGAACATTTCACAAAGTCCAGTAAGGTTTATATAAATGGAGAGAAGCAGAAGAATAAATTTTTGAATAATACAAGAATTGAATTGATAGATATCGAATTGAAGAATGGTGATACCTTGGAGGTTTGCCAGGTTGGTTCGAGTAATACGATTTTCAGGACTTCGACCGTTTATGTCTATCAGGATGGAAAGCTGATGGAGCAAGACGCCTGGGAAATGTGGAAGGCGGAAGAGGAGCGGAAAGCTTCGGAGGCAGAGGATATGACATCGGAAGAAATTCCAGGAGAAGGCGAGTCCCCAGAGGAAGAAAATCAGTAGACCGACATAAAAAATGTTGAAAAATCAGGAAATTGCACGGACGATTTTTGAAAAACTCTCGATTGCCGTATTGCATTTTATCGGTAGAGTGCGTATGATAAGAACAAATATGGACAGGCAGGGTAAGGAGGAACAACCATGCTGGATTTTGAGGAAGAATTGAAAAAATTTAAACCAAGTTTGGAAGTGGAAGATATTGAAGAGGCGATCTACCAGGAGGACTTGTCTGATATGACAGATTTGATCCGTGAAGTTATAGATCAGACGGGTAAGTAATGGTCCGGGATATCCAAACGTGCATGGAGGGATAGATGGAGTACACGGAGAAAATCGTATATCAATCGAATTATTGGTACAATGATGGACTGGGAAAAGCTCAGATTCGGGATTTGTCCGGGGCAATTACTTCTCTAAGAAGAAGTTTACAATATAACAGAGAGAATGTAGATTCCAGGAATCTTCTGGGGCTTGTCTATTATGGAAGAGGCGAAGTGGCGGAAGCGTTGGTGGAATGGATCATCAGCAAGAATTTGCAGTCTGGAGATAATATAGCAAATTACTATATCAGTCAGTTGCAGAATTCTCAGGGGGAATTGGATGCGATTAATCAGGCAGTGAAAAAGTTTAATCAGTCTCTGGTGTACTGTAACCAGGAGGGTGAGGATCTTGCGATTATTCAGTTGCGGAAAGTGATAGCGTCTCATCCAACATTTTTAAAGGCGTATCAGCTTTTGGCATTGTTGTATCTGCATACAGAACAGTATGCAAAGGCGCGACAGGCGTTGCGTGTTGCAAGAAAATTGGATACGACGAATGAGATGACATTGCGGTATACGCATGAAATCGCGCAGATACGGGAACGAAAATCGACCGAGGCGAAAGGAACTGCAGCGCAATCTGTCACGTATAAAATGGGAAATGAGACGATCATTCAACCGGCATCGGCAGCGATGAAAGGAATGACGGCCAGGATCACGATAGTGAATTTGCTCCTGGGTATTTTGCTCGGTGCCGCGGTGGTTTGGTTTCTGATCGTACCTGCGGTGGATGAAGCAAAAGTAAAAAAAATGAATGATCAGATTATAGAGTTTAGCGATCAGATCGCGGCACAGGAAGCACAGATCAGTGCGCAGACGAAGGCATTAGATGAGTTTCGGGCAACCAGTGATGAGACGGAGGCAGCAGCGGCCACGGCCGCCAGTGCCAAGGAAAGCTATGAAAGTCTGATGACAGTATCGGATCAATATAATGATGGCAGCTATAGTAGTGCTTCCATGGCAGAAATTTTGCTTGGAGTAAACAGGGATGCACTGGGAGAAGGCGGTCAGACCATTTATGATCGGTTGGCGGAAGCGATTTTCCCAATCGTCTGCGAAAGACAATATGCGGCGGGCGTCAGTGCGATCAATGATGGAGATTATGAGACGGCGATCACTGCGTTGAGTCAGGTGATACAGATGGATGAGTCCTATGAGGACGGGAGTGCATTGTTGCAGTTGGGAATCGCTTATGCCCGCAAAGAAGATACCGAGAATGCAAACACGCAGTTTCAGAAAGTCATCCAATTGTTCCCGGGGACGGATAATGCTCAGACAGCGCAAAATGCTCTGGAAGGGAATTTGGAGACGCAAAGCGACGGAGACTCGGACGATGATTATGACGACAGTGATTATAGTGATGATAGCTATGATTACAGTGATTATGATGATTCTGATGAGGAATATTAATATTTATAATTGGAGCAAGATGATTGATAAGTTTTACAAAAGAGAAGGATGCGAAAGCATGCTTCTCTTTTATATTTAGTAAAAAATAAAAATATAGAACCAGGAGGAGAGTATGAAATATCAAGTACAGGAAAATTGTCTAACTATTTTTTTGCCGCGGGAAGTGGATCACCACATCGCAGAAGAAATGCGAAAAAATGTAGATGAACTAATCGACCAGAATCACATTAAAATTGTTATCTTTGATTTTCAAGATACGGAATTTATGGACAGTTCCGGAATCGGTGTGATTATGGGGCGATATCGCACCATTTATCTGCTTGGCGGTGAGGTATGGGCGATTCATGTAAACGAAAGAATGAGAAAAATATTGAGTTTGTCCGGCGTGACAAAAATTTTGCATATCTATGAGGAGGAAATGGCATGAACAACACAAATGAAATGGAGTTGACTTTTGACAGCAGATCGGCAAATGAGGGATTCGCAAGGGTGGCAGTGTCCGCATTTTTGACCCAGTTAAATCCGACGGTGGAGGAAGTGTCGGATGTGAAAACAGCAGTTTCAGAGGCTGTGACAAATGCGATCATACATGGATATGAAAGTGAATTGAAAAAGATTGTTATTCGGTGTCGGATAGAGGAACGAACGATATACATAGAGGTCAGAGATCATGGAAAAGGGATTGAAGATGTAAAAAAGGCAATGGAGCCTATGTATACGACGAAACCTGAGCTGGAGCGCTCCGGTATGGGATTTTCCTTTATGGAGGCGTTTATGGACAAAGTCAGTGTGGAATCGGCGGTAGGAGAGGGCACAACGGTAAAAATGGAAAAAACCATTGGAAAAGGAAATCAATTATGGACCACACAATCAATTTGATTCAAAAATCACACGAGGGGGATTCGAATGCAAGAGATCAACTGGTGAAAGAAAATATCGGTCTGATCTGGTGTGTTGTAAAACGATTTTATGGTCGTGGAACAGAGATGGAGGATTTGTTCCAGATTGGGAGTATCGGACTTCTGAAAGCAATTGATAAGTTCGACCTAAAATATGAAGTGAAATTTTCCACGTATGCAGTTCCAATGATTTCCGGCGAAATCAAACGTTTTCTGAGGGATGATGGAATCATCAAAGTCAGCCGTTCTTTAAAAGAACTTTCCTACAAAGTGTTTTTGAAGAAAGAAGAAATGTTGAATACATTAGGACGGGAACCGACATTGGAAGAACTTGCGCAGGAAGTAGGGGTGGAGAAGGAAGAATTGGTACAGGCGATGGAAGCCAGCACGGAGGTGGATTCTCTGCATCGAATGATTCACCAGCAGGACGGAAGTGAGATACCATTGATGGAGAAATTAGTGGAACAGGATCGAAAAGAAGAAAAAGTGCTGGATCATATGTTGATTCATGATCTGTTGAAACAATTAGACCGGGAAGAACGTCAGCTAATTTATTTGCGATATTTCGCCGATAAGACACAAGCGGAAGTTGGGCAGAAAATGGGGATATCGCAGGTGCAGGTATCACGGTTGGAGAAAAAAATTATGAGTCGACTGCGAAAAATCAGTGGGTGATTTCAAAGCGAAAAGATTCCGTAGGGAGAAGGGCAGATTTTCTCTACGGAATCTCTTTGTTTTAGAGTAGAATTATATTTGAAATTTGTATATTTTAGAGAAAAAAACAGATACTATGGGCAAACAAATTTGATTTTTATTCGGAAGGGGAAATAGGTTTATGGATGATGGCAGAAAAAAACTTCGAATTTGTCTTACGGCGGTAGTATTTCTGGCGGTGGCAGCAGGTGTCTTTTATTATTGCTGGTATGGAAATCAGTCGGGGACGACAGTCAGTGAGGGAACATTGATTGCCATTGACGGTGTGAGGTCCTGGTTATGAGCAATGAGACGGTATACATCAAAGGTGACCGCAATGTGGAAGTTACGAAACGGGATTTGACTTTGGGAGATATTGTATCTTTAGAATGTAGTAATCCGAAGAATGCGGCGAAATTGAAAACGGTGAAGGTCTTTAAAATCCCTGAGCATGGGGAGAAACGATTCGTCGTTTCAATCTTGGAGATCATTTCTTGTATTCACAAGGAGTTTCCTTCTATGGAGATTCAAAATATGGGGGAAACAGATATCATTATCACGTATGAAGATCAGAAGTCTCCGCCGATGTTTATGCATATAGTAAAAACTATCGTTGTGGTGTTTATTACTTTTGTGGGAGCGGCTTTCTCCATCATGGCATTTAATAATGACGTGGATGTTCCGAAAATGTTTTCGCAGATTTATGAATGGATGATGGGGCAGAAGTCGGATGGATTTACAATCTTAGAGCTTACGTATAGTATTGGTTTGGTCATAGGTATTCTGGTATTTTTCAATCATTTTGGGAAAAAGCGCTTTTCGGTGGATCCGACACCAATGGAGGTGGAAATGCGCCTGTACGAGAATGATATTCAGACTACGGTGGTAGAGAATTATTCCAGAAAGGGGAAAGAAATTGATGTGGATCAAACAACTATTGCTGGGAATCATCGGACTTAGCTCAGGGATTGGCGTGGCGGCTGGACTGTTCTCCTTTATCATTGGACTTGGCGTGGTATCTGATTTTGCGGATCGAACACATACCGGAAATCATGTGATGCTTTATGAAGATAGCATTGCATTGGGCGGAATTCTTGGAAATCTGGTATTTATCTATCAGCTTCCGATTCCGTTTGGGAGAATTTTGTTGCCGGTGTTTGGAATTTTGGCAGGAGTTTTTGTTGGGTGTTGGTCTATGGCGTTGGCGGAAATATTAAATGTCTTTCCGATTTGCGTGAGAAGAACGAAACTTTTGCGTTATGTCCCATGGTTCATTTTGGCTATGGCAGTCGGCAAGGGAGTTGGAGCTGCATTATTTTTCTATCAGAGATGGTGAGAAGGAGGAAAAAGGATGGATTCTGCAGAGAAAATGAAACAACAAAAACAATATCAAGACTATGTAAAACAAAAGACGCCGGTTCACAATGTGTGGCTGAATATGCTCAAAGCATTTGTCGTGGGCGGAGTGATCTGTGTGATCGGACAGATGATATTGCATTATTGTAAGATAAAAGGAATGGATGCAGATATCGGTGCGGGCTGGTCGTCACTGTTATTGGTTTTGGGCAGCGTGATTCTGACTGGTATAGGGGTTTATCCGAAGATTGCAAAATGGGGAGGTGCTGGAGCCCTGGTTCCGATTACCGGATTTGCCAATTCTGTGGCTGCGCCGGCAATAGAATATAAAAAAGAGGGACAGGTCATGGGAATCGGATGCAAGATTTTTACGATCGCAGGGCCGGTGATTTTGTATGGAATCTTTACCAGTTGGGCGCTGGGTCTGGTGTATTGGATTGGAAATGTGACAGGAATTATTTGAGAGGTATAGACGGCAGAGTGACAGGAAAATGGACTTGTCATTCTGCTTTTTTTATTCGAGAATATGAGATTATAGGAAATGTTCGGATATTCACGACAGAAAGCAGGCTTTTTAAATCCAAAAGAATATGATACACTGTCATCATAATGATGGAACTTCGAATCTCAACAGCATGCTTACATCATATTCAGGAAACATACGAAGGCCAAGAAAGGGGACTTATATGCGGGATGAATATTTACAGAAGATGATCCGTAATATCATGGATGGAGAAAATGCGGCGGACAGACGATTCGGGTGGATAGGGAAATATTTTAATCAGAAAATCCGTTCAATTTCTACGCACGAACATTTCATGAAACATCAATAGAAAAGAATATGTTTGAGGGGAACACGAAATGCAAATCAGAACAATTACAGATCCATTGACAGGAAGTAACTGCTATATTGTGGAAGAGGACAGTCAGGTCATATTGATTGACCCGAATCTTGCGGAGGAGATTATCCGGATGCTGGAACGTGAACGTTGGATATTGTCGTTGGTGATTCTGACGCATGAGCACAGTGATCATATCAGCGGCTTGAACCGTATCCGGGCATGGAATCGGCAGAAGACGGAGGTCGTTGCTTCCAAGCGGTGCAGCGAAAATATACAGAGTACAAAGATGAATTTGTCCCGCATTTTTGGCGTTTATCTTTTTTATCTGACCGGGGAACGCTGTAAGGATTATCCGGTCTATACATGTGAGAGCGCGACGACAGTGTTTGAAGGGGAATTGGAGATGGACTGGAATCATCATAAGATTCATTGCTTTTGTATACCGGGGCATTCTGAGGGAAGTATTGCCGTGAGGATTGACCGGGAAATCGTATTTTCCGGAGATTCCTGTTTGAAAAATCAGAAAATTATCACGAGATTCCCGGGGGGAAATCCAGAAGATTACCAGCAGAAGGCAAAAGTCTTTTTTGAAACACTTCCAGACGATTGCAGAATTTGTCCAGGTCATGGCGAGAAATTTTGGAAAGGCGAGTCGATGCAGATGGAACCATTTTATTGATTTCACAAATGCCTAACTCTAATAGTGATCTAAAGATAAAGGAGGTTGGCTATGAGATTTTATCAGGACTGGAGTCAATATGAGGACAGAGTTGCACTGTTGGGGAGCGATGGTGTTCGAATTACATACAAAGAACTGGGGGATTATGGGAAGGTGATGAAAGAGCAAATCACAACTCGCGAACTGGTTTTATTCTTTGCATAAGCAGACCGGGGCGACGGTTCTCACGATAGAGTACACTATTTTTTTAAAAGAATTCTGGGAGTTTTTAGAACGGGAAAAGGCGACGTTGATTAGCGGAGTTCCATATACTTATGAAATGCTGAAAAACCTGCATATTTTTCAGACGGACCTTCCATCAGTCAAAACGATAACACAGTTCGGCGGGAAACTGCCGGAGGTGCTGCAGCAGGCATATTTGGATTACGCTGAGCAAAAAGGAAAACAGTTTGTGCTTATGTACGGGCAGACGGAAGCAACCGCGCGGATGGCGTATTTACCGGTTAAAAGGAGCAGAGAGAAAATCGGAAGCATCGGAATTGCAATTCCGGGAGGTCGATTTCAACTACTGGACGTAAATGGAAACAAGATCACGGAAGCGTGGAGTGTTGGAGAACTCGTATATTATGGACCGAATGTAGCATTAGGGTATGCGACATGTCGGCAGGAAGAAACGATTTCTGAAATTATATGGGAAACGCGTGAATATGGATGAAGTGGAACAGATGGTGCAAAAGCACTTTGGCGTGGAAACGGCGGTGTCCGGAAGTGACAACAATATGTGCATTTATGTCGTTGATCCCGGGAGAAAAGAAGATGCTGATTGTATTCAGGAATATCTGTCAGATAAAGCCCAAATTGCACAGAAGGCATTACAGTGATTCCGATAAAGGAAATCCCGAGAAACGCATCTGGAAAAACAGAATATCATAAATTATCTGAGAACAATTCCTCTACTTTCTGTTCGAAAGCGTAGAAGAGATCGATATAGGTTTCGATGATTTTATGACAGTATCGTTTTATGATCTCGCCATCATAGTCGTGTGTGAGCTGATTCCTTGCAGTCAACATTTCCATCCATGCAGCATTTTCCAGCAGGCCAGCTTTGAATGCTTTTCGAAGTACTTCGCGCGGCGAGCCTGCGACAAAATCTATGATTGCATAGCGCTGTATTAAGATATCTTTCATCACTTTCCAGCTCAAATCAAAAGTAATGCTAAATTTGGCGCCTGTTCCGCTCAAAACAAAAGAATCTGATAGGTCCCGTTCTTTTGCTTCATTTAATGCGTCCAGTGATTTTTGAAAAGATTCATATCTTCTTTTAAATTTGTTGTCCATATTTTCGGATGTCCTCCAATAACAATTCGTTTTTGCATGTATCCAGATCAACGATGTCCACGGTATAAAGTGTGGGCAGCATCTCGATTTCTTCCAGAAGCAGGTCTATTTCCTGTACTCCGGATACCGCAATATCGATATCGCTCGTTGGCTGCGCTGTTCCCTTTGCTCTTGAGCCGAAAAGAATCACCTGTATTGCCGAATGCTTTCGGCAGAGTTCCCTTACAGCTTGAATGGCTTCGTCTGCATACATATACTTCACTTCCTGAATCGAGTTATTTACGAAAAATGTTGGTAGTTCCGCAAAATGATTATACGTTTTTTTTTCATGAAAGTAAAGGTATTCAGTAAATTCAAAATTTAGGTTTATCCCGTTTTATGTAACAGTTCAGCCTTTCGGTTGAACTGTTACATAAATCTACCGATATTCTTTCAGGGTTTTCTTATATCCAAGGCCGATGACATGAGAGCCGTTCCTCATAATCGGCATACCGTGCCCGCCCAGCAGGACTTGAGCTTTAATCTGCAGGGCCCGCTCCAGGGATTGCATATATTTTTTTCGATCAAATTCGTAGCTTCCTTCCCAGCCCAGCGCCGCGGCTAAACCTTTGTCAAAACGGGCGGGTTCCGGAAAAACAGTATCGCCAGTAGCCACCATAGAAAGGTGATCCAGGGTAAAAGTGTAAAACATGCCTCCGTTAGTATGTCCCGGCATATGCCACGCTTTAAAATCAATTCCGTTCAAGGTAAATTCACAATCTCCTTCCAAACGAGTGTCGACCTTGCAGGTGGTGTAGTTCTCCATGCCAAAATCATTGACAAGGACTCCCCCCTGCTCTATTCCATTGGCATCGCTTGCCCCTGCGATGATTTTGGTTCCCTGCTCCGCAAAATACCAGGCGTTGCCGGTATGATCAATGTGCATGTGGGTAATTAGCATATGGGTAATTGGAAGCTTTTCCAAACCGTGATAGTTCAGACTCCACAAAATCGTGTCCAGCCCCGTCTGATCCTGTCCGCAGTCGATCATAATCATTTTCTGATCGTTGACTATAGCGTATACATTTCCAATTACGCCGTACGCACTGCCTGAAAGCATATACAAGTTATCTGTAAGTCGCATAAATATTCTCCTCCTTTTTGTACACTGTCTCGGAATGATCGTATATTCCGTCCAGATTCAATGTGTTTTTTTAATTAGTTTCCTATGAATATGATTTTATCACATTCTTCCTTTCCAGAATATCCTTTGGTATATAATATTTTTCTTCACATAAATTTCGCAAAAACCTCTAGAACATTTTGCATATCTCTGCGATAATGAGTTTAAGTACAAAGCTTGGCTGATCTGAACTGTTACCGTTTTCTCCTGTTCTTTTTGAGATTCTATTGCATTTCATGTCGAATTTTGTTAAAATATATCGAAAAGTTAGGAATCTTAAGGGTGGGGGAATTCCTTTGAGCAGTGAACAAAAGCGGCCGAGGATCAATAGAAGAGTGATGTTTCTGGCGGCAGCAGTAATTATTATTGCTGTCCTTATTTTTGTGCTTGTAGCTAGGAATAGAAAGCGTCAAGAAGAAAAAAAGTTGGTTTCACAAGGCGTGAGTTATCTGACAGAATTGGAACAACGGGATGTGAAACCAATTCAAGAAGACATCAAAAAAGTGCACTCTACAATCGGTCTGGAGCTTGCGGACTCAGATGAGAACGCAGTGTGGGCATCGTTTACTGATGCAGTAATTTTGGGTGATTCCCGTGCCGTTGGTTTTTATTATCATGAATTCATGCCGGAAGAGCGGGTTATGGCTAAAGGTGGAGGTATGATTACCGATGTCTCCGAGTACACGGATCAATTGAAGACATTGAATCCGGCGCAGATTTTTCTGTGTTATGGCTTAAATGACATTGGAATCGGTACTTGGCCGGAAGCGGAGGATTATGCGGAGGAATATAAGGCGCAGGTGCAGCTCTTGCATGAAAGATTACCTGACAGTGAAGTGTTTGTGAATTCAGTATTACCTGCATTTGGAGCCGGTTTGGAAGCAGATCCGGATTATCCAAGGGTCGGGGAATATAACGATGCATTGAAAGCCATGTGTGAGGAAGAGGGATATCATTACATAGATAACACGCAGATGGCGGAAGATCATAAAGATTTGTACCAGGAAGATGGTCTTCATGTGGAGACGGAATTTTATAAGTATTGGGCGGCAAATATGTTGGCAGAGGTGAAGGAGTAGTGAAAAAATATTTTCAGTATCTTAAGATCGTGTTGGTTCTTTTGCTTCTGGTGTTTGTGATACTGGACTTAAAGGGAGAAGATATCAGTAGTGCCAAACTGGAGGATGTTGCAGGAGCAGTGGTGAAGGCGGCTGATATCTCAGAGAAGCCAGCGGAAAACCGTATGATTAAGCGTTTTTACGGACTGAATCCAAAAGATTTTGAGGGGGCGGTTCTCTATGCGCCGACGGACAACATGGATGCCAACGAACTATTTATTGTAAGGCTTTCAGATATGTCGCAGAGTCAGGCGGTTGAGGAAGCGATTGAAGAACGGCTTCAGACGCAGAAGAAGAGTTTCGAGGGATATGGAGCAGAACAGACAAAGCTTCTAAACGATCATATTTTACAGGTGAAGGGAAATTATATTTTCTATATGGTCGGAGAGAATGCGTCCAAGGCAGAGAAGGCATTTTTGAACAACTTATAGAGAAAGGGCAGGAGATTGCCATGATTTTCAGCAGTATATTTTTTATATTTGTTTTTTTGCCAATTATGCTTTTGATTTATTATCTAACACCATTTCGTGGAAAGAATCTGGTGTTATTGTTGGGCAGTCTACTTTTTTATGCATGGGGTGAACCGGTATATGTGGTTTTGATGGTGTTCAGTATCGCGATCAATTATGTGAGTGGACTGGAGTTAGAGTATTTCATGGAAACTCACGACGAAAAGAAAGCAAAGTATGCGTTTATCACAACTGTTGTGATTGATTTGTTAGTTCTTGGCTTTTACAAATATTATGGTTTTGTTCTTGAGAATCTAAATGCAGTTCTGCCGTTTGATATTCCGTATCATGAGTTGGCTCTCCCGATTGGAATCTCTTTTTATACATTCCAGACATTGTCCTATGTGATTGATGTATATTTGGGAAAAGTGGAAGCGCAGCATAATCACATTACGTTTGGCGCGTATGTTTCTATGTTTCCACAATTGATTGCAGGTCCGATTGTCCGCTACTCGGATGTGGAGAAACAATTAAAACATCGAAGTATTTCCCGAGAAAAATTTGGGGATGGCGTTATGTGGTTCCTGCAAGGACTTGGGAAAAAGGTATTGATTGCCAATAATATCGGTATGGTGTATGATTCCATTCTCGCGCTGGGCGCTTCCAATACGTCTGTTTTGACGGCATGGATCGGGAGCTTTGCGTACACGATGCAGATTTATTTTGATTTTGGCGGTTATTCCGATATGGCGATCGGTCTCGGAAAAATGTTGGGCTTTGAGTTCGTAAGGAATTTTAACTATCCGTATACGTCAAAGAGTGTTTCCGAATTTTGGCGGAGATGGCATATTTCTTTGAGCAGTTGGTTCAAAGAATATGTTTATATACCTTTGGGAGGCAATCGTGTGCCAACTATAAAAGTGATTCGCAATCTGATGATTGTCTGGGGATTGACTGGATTATGGCATGGCGCTGCCTGGAATTTTATTTTCTGGGGACTTTACTATGGAATAATTCTCTGTCTTGAGAAATATATATTAAGAGGGGTATTGGAACGTCTCCCCAATATCGTCAGACATATGTACACGATGGTGCTCGTGATGTTCGGATGGGTGCTCTTCTCAGCGCCGACTCTGGGAAGGGCGGCCTCTTATCTGGGAACCATGTTTGGGATTGGCGGAAGTGGAATTGTGGATGGGACTGCGTTTTATTACTTGAAGTCTACCTTTATTTTGGGAATTGTGGCGATATTGTCCAGCACTCCTCTGATCCATCTGCGGATGGAACATATGATGTGTGCTAGGATGAGGCACAGACAGGTTCTGTTTGTCGCAGCCTATGTGGCGGTCTTTGTGATCTGTACTGCTTATCTGGTAAATGCGACGTACAATCCGTTTTTGTATTTCCGATTTTGATAGAAGTAGGTCCAATTCTTGTTGGTGCTGAAAAATGCATAGAATGGAGGGAAATATGGGCAATGACAGGCGGGAACGCTATGAACGTTTTAAACAAAAGCAGAGAAAAAAGCTTGGCTTGATTATTGCCGGGGTTTTTACCGTGTCTGTTCTTGTGCTTTCCATTGCAGGAATTCTCAAACCGGATGTGAAGTTTTCCGAGGAAGAGAATCGTATGCTGGCTGAGAAGCCGCAGTTTAGCGTGGAGAGTGTGCAGTCGGAAAGCTATATGCAGAATATGGAGGCTTATACGGCGGATCAGTTTATTCTGCGTGACTGGTGGGTCAGTCTGAAGGTGCGCTGTGATCTGTTGTTTGGTAAGCGGGAGTTTAACGGTGTGTATCTCGGGAAAGATAAATATTTGATGAAAACACTGACGGAGCCGGATGAAAAGAATGTCAAGGCGAATTTGGAAGCGATCAGCGATTTTGCAGATCGGAATTCAAAATTGGACATGCATCTCATGCTCGTTCCCAATGCGGCATTTGTTATGAAGGACTATCTCCCATCCGGGGCTCCTGTTCGGGATCAGAGTGCAGATCTGAAGTGGATTCAAAAGCAGCTTTCCGCTAACATCAGTTGTATTGACGTGACGCGAGCCTTGAAGCGACACGCGGAAGAAGGGGTGTATTATAAAACGGATCATCACTGGACAAGCAGAGGCGCCAGTTATGGCTTTGAAGCGGCGTCGATTGATCTGGGGATTGAGGAACCGGTCGAACAGTATGATATTTATACGGTAGCAACGGATTTTTCTGGGACGTTGGCGTCGACGAGTGGATATCACAGTGCAAAGGATACAATTGAAATTTATGTGCCAAAGAATATTGAGATACAGTATCTCGTCAGTGATTCGGATCAGGAAGAAAAACGGCCGACAGTTTACAATAAGAGCGCGTTGAAACAGAAGGACAAATATCAAGTGTTTTTTGGCGGTAATCACGCTTTGGTGGATATTACGACGGCAAATGAAACAAAGGACAGACTCTTGATTTTTAAAGATTCTTATGCGAACTGTTTTGTTCCGTTTTTGTTGCCTTATTATAATGAAATTGTGATGGTAGATCCGAGATACTATTACGATAATGTGGAAGCTTTGATGTCGAGTAAAGGCATTACGGATGTCCTTTTTTTATACAATATGGATACATTTTTGACAGACAATTCTATTGCGGATGTGTTGGTTGAAGAATAGAACTCCTTATTTTGAGCATACTATCGGTATCGCTTGAAATAAGGAGTTTTTGAATATGAGTCTAATGAAAGGAATGCAAAGTATTGAATTTGAGACTGCCCCGTATCTGGTGAGCAGTGCGTCTGTCGTTGGAAGCAAAGAGGCAGAGGGACCACTTGCAAAGCAATTTGATGTCACGAATCCGGATGATTTGTTTGGGGAGAAGACGTGGGAGGCGGCGGAGAGTACCATGCAGAAAGAAGCATGTACGCTTGCGCTGGGAAAGGGGCATTTGAAACCGGAGGAAATGCGCTTTTTGTTTGGTGGGGATCTGCTTCGGCAGGGAATTGCCACTTCTATGGGAGTGGAGACATTTCAGATTCCATTGTTTGGCCTGTTTGGGGCTTGCTCCACTTCCGGGGAAGCGTTGGCGCTCAGTGCAATGAGTGTGGCAGCGGGATATGCACAGTATGTTCTGGCGGTGACCTCCAGTCATTTTGGTAGTGCGGAAAAAGAATTTCGTTTTCCATTGGGGTATGCAAATCAAAGACCTCTTTCTGCACAGTGGACGGTGACAGGAAGCGGGGCTTTTGTGGTTGGGACACGCAAGAGTCATGTGCGTATCACCGGAATTACGGTAGGTAAAATTGTAGATTACGGTCTAAAAGATTCTCAGAATATGGGGGCTTGTATGGCGCCGGCTGCTAGAGATACGATTCTGCGTAATCTGGAGGATTTTGGAAGAGAACCAAAAGATTATGATCGAATTATAACAGGGGATCTGGGATATGTGGGCCACCGGATACTACTGGATCTATTGAAGGGAAAAGGTGTGGATCTGGAGAAGCAGCATTTGGACTGTGGAATGTTGATTTTCGATCAGAAAACACAGGATACTCATGCTGGAGGGAGTGGATGTGGATGTGCGGCGGTCACGTTGTCTTCCTATATTCTTCCCAAATTGATGAAAGGTGAATGGCATAGGGTGCTGTTTGTACCGACAGGGGCTCTGATGTCGACAGTCAGTTTTAATGAAGGGGACAGTGTTCCGGGAATTGCACACGGGATTGTGCTGGAACACTGCTGAGAAAGGGAGGATTTTATGGAATATATCAATGCATTTTGGATAGGAGGCGTCATATGTGCTTTGGCGCAGATTCTGTTGGATCGGACGAAGTTGATGCCTGGACGAATTATGGTTCTGCTAGTATGTACCGGCGCAGTGTTGGGGTTTTGTAATCTATATGAGCCGTTTCGGAATTTTGCGCAGGCAGGAGCAAGCGTGCCTCTTCTTGGCTTTGGAAATACACTCTGGAAGGGTGTGAAGGAAGCGGTGGATCAGGAAGGCTTTATTGGGATTTTTATGGGAGGATTCAAGGCAAGTGCAATCGGTATTTCTGCGGCGTTGATTTTCGGGTATCTGGCGTCTTTCCTTTTCGAACCGAGGATGAAAAAATAGAATGTGAGATGAAGCATTTTAAGTAAGGAAATATGCGGAAAAAATGATGTTGTTTTTTATCTATAATAATGGTATTATTAAAACAGCGTGGATTGATAATATATGGAGATGATAGCTTAACATATATGATTAGTCTGCGCTGTCAATTTGTGGTTTAATAACTAACTACCTGTTTGTGCTGAGAAACGAGCACAGAATGGAGGAACGGGTGAAAGAAAAACATTTCACCCATGCCTATTTGTGCTGTGGAACAAGCACGGAATGGAGGAAAATATGAATTATACTGGCATATTGATTCCCTTTGTGGGCGGTTTGGGAATGTTTATCTATGGCATGCAGATTATGGCGCAAGGTCTTGAAAATGCTGCTGGAAATCGTATGAAGTCACTGCTTGGTGTGCTGACGCAAAACAAGTTTTTTGGTGTGCTTCTGGGGGCGTTTATTACGGCAGTGATACAGAGTTCATCAGCGACTACAGTTATGGTAGTCGGTTTTGTCAATGCGGGAGTGATGAATCTGTCGCAGGCAATGGGTGTCATAATGGGGGCCAATATTGGTACGACAGTGACCGGTTGGCTGGTGTCCAGTGTGGAGTGGGCGAAGTTTTTAAGTCCCGGGAATCTCGCGCCGATCGCGATTATGGCTGGTGTGATTGTGATGTTGACAGGGACAAGACGTTCTATGAAAGATGTCTCCAGTATTATCATTGGTTTTGGGCTTCTGTTTGTAGGAATTACTACCATGTCCTCAGCAGTTTCCCCGTTACAGGAATCCGAGGCATTTCGTAATATTTTTATTGTGTTAGGCAGGAATCCGTTTTTGGGTATTATCGCTGGAGCAGTTGTGACCGCGATTATTCAGAGTTCTTCTGCATCCGTCGGTATTTTACAGAGTTTGGCGGCGGCCGGCCTGGTTCCATTTCATGCCGCGGTGTATATTATCATGGGACAGAATATCGGTACTTGTGTGACTGCGATGTTGTCCAGTGTGGGGGCCAAGAAAAATGCAAAGACGGCAGCACTGATCCATCTATTGTTTAATGTGATTGGGACGGTACTTTTCAGTATTTTTGCAATTGTATTTTTTTCTACGACCCACTCTTCCATTGGTTCCGGAATTATTACACAAACTCAGATCAGTATGGTGCATACACTTTTCAATATCACCACAACGGTTCTTTTGTTTCCGGCGTCCGGGTTGATTGTGAAACTGGCCAGAAAGATTGGGCATGTGGAGGAGGATACAGTGGATGAAAGCAAGGTACTTTTGGATGAGCGTATGCTGGAGACGCCCAGTATTGCGCTACAGTCGATTCTTCAGGAAGTGGCTCGTATGGGACATATTGTGGAGGATACGCTGATAAAAGCGAAAGAGGTTATGTTTACAAAAGATTACCAGGAAATCTTGGAAATCAAAGAGATGGAAGATAAAGTGGACCGTCTGTGCAGCGGAATCACAGAATATGTAATTAAACTCAGTACACTTTCCATCAGTGAGAAAGAACATCAGGAGATTGCCCATTTGCTGCAGATTCTCTCAGATATGGAACGAATCAGTGATTATTGTGAGAATATCTCTGAATTTGCCGAGACCTTATTTGAACGAAAAGTAGATTTTTCTGAAACCGGCACGAGGCAGATGAAAGATATGATAGAGGTTTGTTCAAACAGTTTTGTCTATGCCCTCAAGGCTTTTGAGTATAATGATAAGGATGAAGCTCTAAACGTAATAGAAGAAGAGACAAAAGCGGATGATCTGGAAATTACGCTTCGGGCCGAACATATGCAGCGCATGGTGAATAGCCAGTGCAGTACGGATGCTGGAATCGTGTTTTTGGATGCGCTTGTCTGTCTGGAACGTATTTCGGATCATTCCAGAAATATTGCGGAAGAGATGTTGGCGGATTGAGAAGCCATAGAGTGTTGTGTATGTGGAGCTGTTGGTCAGATGTAGTCTAACGAACGGAAATATCGTTTTACAGAAGTAGCGCCTTAGTTTATCGGACCAAGGGCGCTATTATTTTTCTGAGAAAAACTAAATAAAATGATCCTTTTATCGGCTGTTGTTTGAGACTGAAATCTTAAGAAATGTTTAATAATTTGCTATGTAAATGTTTGGAAAATAGTAGTATACTTTTTTTATTATAAGGATTGGAGTGGTAATGTGGGTAATGTAATCGAAGTAAGGCATCTGTACAAATTTTACCGCGTTGGGGATGAGGTGGTAAAGGCTCTGAATGGAGTGGATTTCCAAATCAAAGAAGGGGAATTTTGTGCAATCGTGGGAACCTCCGGTTCTGGTAAATCAACATTGTTAAACATGCTGGCCGGATTAGAAAAACCGACAAAAGGAGAAGTCATTATTGCAAATGAGCATTTGGAACATCTGGAGGAGGACGAACTGGTTCGTTTCCGAAGAGAGCGTGTGGGATTCATTTTCCAGTCATTTCATTTGATCGGAACGATGAATGCGTTAGAGAATGTAGCGTTACCGTTGAGCTTTCGTGGTGTGGCAAAGTCCGTGCGGTTAAAAAAAGCCGATAAAATGCTCAATTTGGTGAAATTACAGAAACATAAGGCACATTTTCCAAACCAGATGTCGGGTGGGCAACAGCAGAGAGTCGGCGTAGCACGGGCGCTTGTTGTGGATCCCAAAATTATTTTTGCAGATGAGCCAACGGGTAATCTGGATTCCCATACGTCGGAAGAAGTGATGAAGTTGATGCAGGATATCGTACGCAAGGAGAAGAAGACGCTGGTGATGGTAACACATGATAATCATCTGGCAGAATATGCGGACCGTGTATTTCATATTATTGATGGAAATATCGTGAAAATAGAGGAAAGAAAGCGAAAATACAGTGAAGAGAGTGAGGATGGAAGCCATGAAATGGAATAAAAAGATATTGGGGATCATGCTGGGATGGAGCCTTCTGGCGGCATCCATCGGGGGATTTGTATTGCCAGCGAGGCAGGTGAAGGCGGAGGATGATGCATCGACTGTAGATTCAGAAGTACATACATTAGAGGAAAGAGCTGTTTCACAGATTCGACTGACAGTAGGGGACGGGCAGACAACGCCACAGTATGAAGCTGGACAGGAAGTGCAGTTAGAAGTAAAAGTGACTAACCAGGGAAGTGCAGATGCTCAGAATGTCAGAGTTCAGCCAGTGATAGAGAATTTAGCAGATTGGCCGTTTGAGACAGGAAAATGGAATTATGAGCAGAATCTGGGGACAATACCGGCTGGCGATACTGGAACAGCAGTTTACGGCGCAGATGAAAAATTGAAAGTGCGTGGTGACGTGGAGACGAAGACGTATACGCTAAAGTTTCAAATTATTTACGATGACGGGACGGTTGAATACGATCCGATTGTGAAAAGCGTCTACGTAAGCACAACCGCGGCTCCCAAACCCGAGGAAGAAGCTCCAAAAGACGATGTCAATGCCGGTATGGATATGATGGGCGATGGCGGTGTTTATAACAGTGATCCGATACCGGTGGGCGGTTCTTCTACCAATGGATCGGTGCCCAGAGTGATTATCGCTGGTTTTAGTACGGAGCCGGGAGAAGTCAATGCGGGGAGCGATTTCAAACTGATTATCCATGTGAAGAATACGTCTTCCAAAACAGCGGTTTCTAATATGGTATTCGATATTCAGGCGCCAGCGTCCGGTACAGAAGCAGCGGCGGAAGCACCGGCATTCCTTCCGGCTTCCGGTGGGAGTTCTATCTACCTGGAGAAAATCCCTGCGGGGGGAACAAAGGACATTTCGATTCAATTGAATGCACGTGCGGATCTGGTGCAAAAGCCGTACAGTGTGGAAGTAGCTATGAAGTATGAGGATAGCGATGCCACGCAGTACGAGGCGTCTTCCAGCGTGGCAATTCCGATCAAGCAGGCAGCAAGATTTGAATTCAGCGAGCTGCAGATTTCACCGGAAAATATTCAGGTGGGAGAGGAAGCCAATATTACATGCAGTATCTACAATACAGGGCGTACAAAGTTGTATAATGTCAAAGCAAAGTTTGAGGGCACGGGGATCAGCGCGCAAGAAGTTTTTGTGGGAAATTTGGAGTCTGGTGCAACTGGCTCCATTGATGGAATGTTGGTCGGAGAATCCGAGATGATGGCAGATACAAAATGCAAGATGATCGTTTCTTATGAAGATGAGGCGGGAAAAGTTTCTACTGTAGAGCAGGAGTTTCAGATTGAAGTCCTTGCGGCAGCGGATGAAATGGATAATATGATGATGGAAGAAATTCCAGAGCAGTCAGGAATGCCAATTCTCCCGATTGTTATTGTAGTAATAATTCTTGTGGCGGTCACAGTTGCTGTGATCGTGATCCGAAAGAGTCGCAGAAAAAAGGCACGGAAGGAAGAGGAGGATTTGTTGGATGAGGTGGATCGATTTATTGAGGATGAGTAGTTCAAACCTCAAGCGAAGAAAACTCAGAACCTTTCTTACCGTTCTAGGGGTTGTAATCGGGGTCGCTTCGATTGTTGTGATGGTTTCTCTTGGTCTTGGTCTGAAGCAATCTCTGTATCGGGAACTGGAACAGTCCGGAGGGCTGACCGGTATCACGGTATCGGGAAAAGAAGTCGGGAGTTCTATGATCTATTATTCTGACGATGACGGAGAAGAATCGAACAAATATATAACAGATGAGACGATTCAGGAGCTGCAGGAGTTGGAACATGTAAAATGTGTGAGTCCGACGCTGGAGATGTCTTCTATTTTACTAAAAGGAAATTACTATGGCTATATTCAGTTGATGGGATTGCCACGGGAAGAACTGGCGCGTCAGAATATGAAAATGGTGCCGGGAAGTTCTTTGCCGAAGGAAAATTCGGCTTCTTTGGATCTGGTGATTGGAAATGGTATTCCTACCATGTTCTATGAGAAAGGTACAAATAGAGGATACTGGGATACGCAGGAACTGCCGGATATAGATTTTATGAACGATTCCATGTTTCTGGTGCTGGATCAGGATGCATATTTTTCTTCGCAGAGTTCTGGTTTGAATGTCGGAGATACGGGAGAGGGATCTGGTGATGGGTCCGGAGCGACATCCCAGAAGCCGCCCAAAAAGTATGTAGTGCATGCGAGCGGAATGGTGGATGGAGGCGTAGATGTCTATACGGCGAACTATTATTATGTATATTGCGATATTGATGTATTAAAATCTATGTTGAAAAAAGAATATGCCGGAAGAGTCATTCCGGGTCAGCCATCGACGAAGACAGGAAAGCCTTATCGGTTCTTTGCATATTCTTCTGCAAAAATCCAGGCAGATAATATGGAAAATGTGGAAGAGTTATCCAGAACCATACAGAATATGGGATATCGTGTCAGCACGAATGCGGAATATATGGAAAGTGCACAGAAAGAATTAGTGATGGTAGAAGCGGTTCTTGGTGGAATTGGCGCGATTTCTCTGTTGGTTGCGGCAATTGGTATTGCCAATACGATGATGATGTCCATTTATGAGCGTACGAAAGAGATTGGGGTCATAAAGGTTCTTGGCTGCAGTCTGAAAAATATTAAGCAGATGTTCTTGTTGGAAGCGGCATATATCGGATTTGCCGGTGGACTTGTCGGAAATATTCTGAGTTTTCTGTTGTCCGGTATTATAAACATGTTGACTGGAAATGGCAGTGCAATGGGACTGGATGGGGATATTTCTTATATTCCGCTCTGGTTGGTGGCAGTTTCCATGTTGTTTGCGATATTTGTCGGAATGGCCGCTGGTTATTTCCCAGCGTTGCGGGCGATGCGACTGAGTCCGTTGGCTGCAATAAGAAATGAGTAAAGGATATACTTCCTACTAAATTTGTGATAATACCAGAAATATAGGATGATTTCTTGTAGAGATCAATATCTTGTGTTAGAATAGGCAAGAAGTACAAAATTAGCTTTGGTACTTTGAGCAAAGTACTGTGATTCAGTACAAAAGGGAAGTATATTAATATAAAACACCCTGACCGGTAAGTGTCAGGGTGTTTGTTATTTTTTAAAGTTATTTCGTTAGATTTGCAGATCATTCCTCGATAATTTGAATTTCCAGGTAATCAAAATCAATGGTATCAATAAAATGATCCTGGTAGAATCGAGCTTTGGCATGGCGCTTGAACTCTGTGATTGTAGGGTCTAGCCATATGGGAGCGCTCAGATCAAATTCATAGCAAATTTTGTCCAGAGCATGAAAAATCTTGTGTGTCCGAGTGTCATTCGAATCATCGCATATCACGATATCTTTGATCAGATGATTATCTTTTATTACCTTTCCCCATAAGCGGAACATGTAACGACCTCCATGTATATTATATGTATTCAAGTTTCTCAAAATACTGCATTAGAATACTGGCACAATTCTCCACTCCTAGTTCAGAAGTATTCAGAATCATATGATAATCGTTCACGTCTCCCCAGGACTTTCCGGTATGTTCGTAATAATAATCGGCCCGGGCTTTATCTGTCTTTTCCACAAGTTCTCTGGCTTCGTCATAACTCAAAGAATGAAGCTCCATGACACGGTGAATGCGATCTTCCATATCGGCGCTGACATAGATATTCAAGACATTCATCTGTTTTCTCAAGATATCACATGCACAACGTCCTAAAATAATACATGGATTTTTGGCCAATTCACGAATCGCATCTGCCTCTGTCTCGTATGCATGGTCTGCCAGCTCATGTTCAATAGAATCTTTATTGTATACAGGAATCCCAAGCCTTTCGGAAAGCTCCTGTGCGATGACGCTAGCCCCTGTTCCATATCGGCGGCTCATGGTGATGACTAATTTCATATATTTCCTCCATTCTGTGCACGTTCTACAGCACAAATAGGTATGGGTGAAATGTACTTTTTTCACTCCTCCTTGGTAAGAACTTTTTCCCTGATTGGGTAACATTCATTATAACACTAGATCAGAGAACAGTAAAGGAAAACAAGATTTCCAAAGTGACGAATCTCTCACTGAAAGTTATATTTTCATTGCCAATGTATTTGCATATCTATTTATCGCGCCCATCTCATTGATTGCAGTTGCCAAAAAAGCCCGGATTGCCTTGACGTGATGTTGACTTGGTGAAACCATTATGCTAAAATGACAGGAATGACAAGACACATGTAAAGGTATGTTGATGTTTTAATCTAAGAGGCAGAGGGAAAGAGATGAAAAGGTTTTTTATTGATGGGTTAGGTGGAATGGCCCAGGGGCTGTTCGCAACATTGATTATCGGTACGATTATTCAGCAAATTGGTACGTTTGTGGGGGGACAATATGGTGATCTGATCTATCTGGTCGGGAAGATGGCGGCGGCGATGACCGGGGCTGGTATCGGCGTAGGGGTTGCCAGAAAGTTCGAGGCGGACCAGTTGGTGGTTGTCTCAGCTGCCACTGCTGGAATGGTTGGAGCTTTTGCGAGCAGATTGCTGGCTGGCACAGTACTTACGGAAGGTAACATGTTACTGGCTGGTCCGGGAGAACCTTTGGGGGCGTTCCTTGCAGCGTTTGTAGCGATTGAATTGGGCGGTCTATTGTCTGGAAAAACCAAGATTGATATTCTGATTACGCCCTGCATTTCGATCGGTACGGGTTCTGCCGTTGGTCTGGTGCTTGGCCCGCCGATTTCTAAGTTTATGACATGGATTGGCTCTCTGATTAATTGGGGGACAGAGCAAAAACCACTTGTGATGGGAATTGTGGTGTCTGTGTTGATGGGAATGCTTCTGACGCTTCCGATTAGTTCCGCAGCGATCGGGGTTGTCCTGAATCTTTCCGGGCTTGCCGCTGGGGCTGCAACGATCGGTTGTTGCTGTAATATGGTTGGATTTGCTGTTGCAAGTTTTCGTGAAAATGGTTTTGGAGGCTTGCTGGCGCAGGGGATTGGTACCTCCATGCTACAAGTACCAAATATCATAAAAAAACCGCTCATCTGGTTGCCCGCGATTCTGTCCAGTGCGATACTTGGCCCAGTAGGGACGTTGTTGTTACATATGACGAATAATGCGACAGGTTCCGGTATGGGAACTGCCGGGTTGGTGGGACAGATCATGACGTGGCAGACCATGATACAGTCGGAACCACAGATGGTGGTGTTGGCAAAGATCATTGCAATTCAAGTAGTTTTGCCGGCAGTTGTGACGTTGCTCTTCTCTGAGTTGATGCGGAAGGCAAAATTAATCAAGCCTGGGGATATGAAATTGGAACTTTAAAGGAAGATTTCTGTGGAAAAAGTCTTGAAAATTATAAAAAATAAATTAATTGTTCGACTTAATAGTGCTTTGCAGTACCATTTTGTGCTATAATATATAGTTGAACGGGCTGGATATAAGACCGGAAGAATGTATATATTGCGCTTGAGAGGAGAACAATTTTATGCAGTACGGGATACAGGATGCGATAAAGATTTACGAAGACGTGGACAGTTGGAAGACGGTCATTTTCTTGTATAATGCGGCTCTGAAGGAAGTGGGTACAAAGCTGGAGATTCTAAATGAGGAATTTCAGCATGTGCATCAGTATAATCCAATTGAGCACATTAAGACAAGGATTAAAACACCTGAGAGCATCGTCAAGAAGTTAAAACGCTATGGATACGAGACATCTATAGAAAATATGGTGAAATATGTCAATGATATTGCTGGTGTGAGAATGATTTGTTCCTTCACTTCTGACATTTACCGATTGGCGGAGATGATCGGGAATCAAAGTGATTTGAAAGTGATATCAATCAAAGACTACATAAAGAATCCAAAAACCAGCGGTTATCGAAGCTATCACATGTTGGTCTCTGTACCGATCTTTTTATCGGACAGTGTAGTAAACACGCGGGTGGAGATTCAGATTCGGACGATTGCTATGGATTTCTGGGCGAGTCTCGAACATAAGATTTATTATAAGTTTGAGGGAAATGCACCGGAGTATATTAGTCAAGAACTGCAGGAATGTGCGGAGATGGTCTCAGAACTGGATGATAAGATGTTATCATTGAACGAAGCAATTCTCGCATTTCAAGGTGGTAAGGTTACACCGTATGACAAAAAGGATGAGCATGTGCAGGAGCATGCCAAAAGACAGATTATGATGGGTCTGGGCTGAAAGCCTGGACCTTTTTAGGTGTGAAGAAAAGAATCCATGTAAGCGGCAAAACGCTCTGTTTTTCGAACTGCAAAGCGCGTAGCATGTCCCATTCAGACTCCATTACACAAGACATTGCGATGAGCCTTTGAAAGCGAAAATCGTGTCAGCTTAGGCTTCCACGATTTTTAAGTCTCATCTCCATCGTGCAAAAGTCGTCCGGATGGAACATGCTGTGCGCTTTTCATCAGTTCGGAAAACAGAGCGTTTTGCCGCTTACATGGATTCTCTCTAATTTGAATGTGGTAACGGATGGACTTTATTTGCTTCTGGGAATATCCAGGGAAATCGCAGCTCAGGTAGGCAGCTCTGGTGTGTGCACCCAAGGTATGGCGGCGGGACGACTTTTGTACAATGAAGATGAGACTCAGGAATCGTGGAAGCTTTTGCTGAACACGATTCTGTTTTAGGAGGCTCATCGTAATGTCCTGTGCAATGGAGTCTGGCCGCCATACCTTGGGTGCACACACCAGAGCTGCCTACCTGAGCTGCGATTTCCCGTCCCTTACTTTTTCCAACAGAATTTCGTATATTTATTGTAAATCAAATTCTCCAATGTTAATATGAGAACAGTTGTCTGAATATGTCATAATTGGAGGAAAAGAAAGATGTGGAGAGGACTGGGACGCCGAGAGCAGGAACATTTAACACAGATAAGTTATGTTCTGGTTGGGAGCCTTTTGTATGCATTTGCAATGAACGTGATTATTACACCCTTGGGGCTTTACAGTGGGGGATTTTACGGGATTGCTCAGTTGATTCGGACTTTTTTGACTGGGTTCCTCAAAATACATTTGCAAAAAGGGCTTGATTTGGCCGGTATCATTTATTTTTTAATCAATATTCCACTATTGTATATGGCATATCGTGTGATGGGGAAATCTTTTTTTGTGAAAACATTGGTTACTGTAATTATTCAGAGTTTTTTCTTGGCGGCAGTTCCGATTCCAGACGAACCGATTGTTTCAGATTATCTGACAGCATGTTTGATTGGTGGTATCGTATCGGGTACTGGTTCCGGTATGGTTCTCCGGGGAAGAAGTTCGGCGGGCGGACAGGATATTTTGGGGATCTGTTTTGCGAAAAAGAATCCAGATTTTAGTGTGGGTAAACTGTCTATTTTGATGAATTTTGTGATATATATGATTTGCCTGTTTTTATTTAACATTGAAATTGTGATCTATTCTTTGATATATGCAATGGTGCATGGGCTTGCGGTGGACCGGGTGCACATTCAGAATATCAATATGAGTGTTATGATTTTTACAAAAAAGGAAGGAATCCAAGAGGCAATCATGCAGCAGATGAATCGTGGTGTGACCAACTGGGAAGGAATGGGTGCATATACTCAGGATACAGCCAGTATTTTATATGTCGTTATTTCCAAGTATGAAGTGGCTCAGATTAAGCGGGTGGTCCACAGTATTGACCAGGATGCCTTTATGATCTTGACTGAGGGCTGTTCTGTGGATGGGAACTTTGAAAAGCGATTGTGATTTTTGGAAATGGGAGTGGAAAGAAAATTTTGTGGATAAGTTTGTCTCTTGCAATCTTCTATTTTTTCATTATAATAACATATAATATTTCATGTGTAGAACGAGGAGGGAATAGAAATGAATAGGAAGGTACAGAGAAATTATGAAGCACTTGCATCTGTAAATGGATTACGATTGGATCCGCAGAGTGGTGTGATGTATGGAAATGTTTCCGGCTACAGTGTTCAGCTCTATGCGTCGAGTGACGGACAGCCGTATATGTTGACGATGAGTTTTGCTGTTACTCGTAACGCGGAGCCACTTACGAAGGAAGAATGTAAATCATTTTCAAAGCAGTACAAGCAGATTATGTCATTGAGACAACAGCAAAATCTTGTGTTGGTTTCGTTGAGAGCTTACAGTAAACAGGAAAAACTACAAGAAAACGTGAAGGAGGCGTTAAGTGTATCGGCTGCTTTTTTACGTCAGAATGGTTTTACAGAATGTTGTCAGGCTTGTGGGCAGACAACGTCTACATATAGCTGTATGGTTGGAAACGCGGCGATGCAGGTTTGTCCATCTTGTTATCAGAATATCAGTCAGTCGGAGAATATGAAACTGCAGCAAAAAGAGCAGGCGAGCGAAAATTTGATTGGTGGAATTGTCGGGGCAATTCTGGGTTCCTTGTTGGGAGCTGTCTGCATTTTGTTGATCAGCCAACTTGGATATGTGGCGGCAATTTCCGGTGTAGTTATGGCTGTATGTACATTGAAAGGATACGAATTGCTGGGAAAGAAGCTGACCACCAGAGGAGTAGTAATCAGTGTGGTATTGATGTGTGTGGTAACATTTTTGACAAACCGTCTGGACTGGGCAATTCTGGTAAGTCAGGAGTTAGACTGGGGAATCAGCTACTCTTATCAGGCAGTACCATATCTGATAGAGGAAGAAATTATAGAGATGGGTAGCTATTACGGTAACTTAATTATGATTTATCTTTTCGTGATAGTCGGAGCAGTTCCTATGGTGAGAAATATTCTCCGGAATCAAAAAAATGCAGGACGGATATATCGTATGGGCGGAACAGAGCTTTAAACAAAGATAAATACGGATGGAGGATGAAGGATGGCCGGGGTGAAAGAAATGGGGGGAAGTTCCTTACCTGCCGCCATGACTGCCGCTGAGGCAAGAAATCTTGAGAAGATTGCAGAAATGGATGCGGGAGCGGTGTTGATTGCAGAAGCGGCAGAGCGATTGCATGAAAGCAAAAAGGAACTGGAGCAGGAACAATCTGCAAAAGAACAAGAGCGGGAGCAGGAAAAAGAATATAGGGATACCCCGGAACTCTCCAGACAGAGTAAGTGGTTTGGCATTCAAGGAAAGCTGTTGCAAAATGCGAGCATAAAATGGGTGCTGGAAATGGAAGAAGCGCTTTGGGAAGAACTTTTGAATTGGATGCCTGAGAGAAACACAGGTCTTGCCCAACAATTTGCAGAGCTGTCTCGATTATATATTGCTCTTTTGGAAGCAATTCTGACACATACAATTGGAGAAGAGCAGACAGAGCAAATTGGCAGACTGGATGCAGTGCTGGCGACGAAATTGAATTTGCTGTTGGAGACAAATTTGAGTGACCTAATAGATTTGTTGGGCAAAACAGAACAGAAAGAAGCAATAAAACTTATAAAAGCAGTGATATATAAGCAGGTGACTGGAGAATCCATTTCACCAGGGGCGGCTGATAAATTGTTCATCAAGGGAAAAGCGATGGGCGGTAACGGGCACAGTTTTCTGTCTGAAGCAGGAACGAGTCAAAGTGGTATGGGCAAAAGATTCTCCGGAAATGCCTCCGAGTCTGCTTCTTCCGTCTCCTCGGCAAAAGAGGGAATGATTTATACACTGTCGAATGGAAGGAAGGTTCAGGTTAGCCAAGGATTTCGTGCACAACAGCGTTCCACAGAAGAACAGATCAGTCAGAGAAATATGGTCTTAAATGGGAATAAGAACTATTCTTTTTCCGGCAAAAAGACAGCCTCTGTGGGAGATATGCTGTCGACGGCCGATCGCCTGGCAAGACATATGAATGGAAGTGGAAATTTGTTTCAGAATGCAGGAATCAGCGCGAAAAATGAAGAATTGGCGGGAATTCTTGCGGCGATGACTTCGATCAAAGGTATGGTATATAGTTCGGGGACGGAACGAGAAAATGTGGTAAATTATCCATTGAAAAGTGCGTTTGATCAGATGGTGGATCATTATCTCATGCAGAGAGGCGGTTATAAAATCTACTATTATACGACCAGTCTGTATGAAAAGACGAAAAATCCGCAGAAGGCAATAGAAGGCGGTCTGGAATATGCGTACAAATTATTTCTGGAGAAAAAAGGGGATGCGGCATTCAACAGTCGCTCTGCATACTCAGAGCAGGCAGGATTTTTCCAGATGCTGCTGAAAGGGATGCCGTTGGATGCCGACATCCGAAAAGGGATGAAAATTCTGGAGGAAAACTGGAGAGAGTTTCTGCAGGCTATCGGCGAGGGCGAGAAAAAGTTGATTGCCTTGACGATGCAAAAGCACAGTCCATGGGGAATGCTGTTTGAGTCTGAGGAAATCAAAAAGTCCGGGAAAGAAAAAAAGTTTTTGGTAGAGGCAATCTGTTTTGTAGCATTGGTTTTGTTGTATTTTTGTTTTCGATGGTTTTTTGGATAGAAAGTTTGCACAGACGGAAGTTCTATGCATCAAAGTTGTCGCTTGAATGAATCGTATCGCGGGGGGATTCTCCAAATTCTTTTTTGTATGCTCTGGAAAATGTGGAGTAGTCCTGAAAACCACACTGATAGCAAGCCTGCATTACGGGTTCCCCCTGTAAAATGAAGTCTTTTGCAAGAAGCAGCCGTTTGCGATTGATATAGCTTCCGATGGTACAACCGGTTTCTGCTTTAAATAATCGCATCATGTAGTATTTACTTAAATATAGTTTGTTTGCAAGCGTGTCCATAGTTAAGGGATCGGTTAAATGGGCATTGATATATTGGATCAAATCTATTATTTTTGGATTTGAGAGCCGCGTATCCAAAAATTCTAGTCGGTTTCGGATCGCAGCGCGATTTAATTGGATCATAAATTCCAAAAATAAAACTTGGCGGTATAAATCACTGGCATATTCCATATCTTCAAAAGAGTGTTCTAATCGAGATGTGATTTGAAAAAGAGAGCTCTTTTTCATGGATTGAATGCGAAGCACGTTGGAGCATTCTCGTTTGGCTTTTTCAAAACAATATCCCAAGTCACAGTTTTCTGTTCGGTATGCCTCAAGAAAACCGGGTGAAATATAGACGATTATACGTTCGTACGGTTCAGAATCATCGACCAAGACCCGATGCATTTCATTGCGATTGACGAGAATGATGTCGTAAGGTTCCAAGTCATAAGATTTCCCTTCTATAAAGTACTGAATCTTTCCACGGATGAAGATAGTAATTTTATGAAAATCATGGTAATGATATTCATACTCTTTTGCGATCCGATCGGTCAAATGAAAAATTCGAAAATCACTGTTCAGATATCCACGTTTCAAATTATAAAACGACATAATTACCTCTCGATCATTTTAGGTTACTTTCAGACAATTCATTTATGTAATACACTTGTATTATAAAGCATTTTTTGCAATATATAAAGCAGTATTTGTATATAAAGAGAAAAAAATGCCTGATACAATAAAGGTAAATATTTATAAGAGTGTAGCAAAAAAGAGGAGATGGAGCATTATGAAATTGAATTTAGAAAGATATCATGGACTAGGAAATGACTATTTGGTGTATGATCCCAATCAAAATGAACGGAATCTCTCAGCAGAAGGCGTAAAGCTGATTTGTGATCGAAAGATTGGATTGGGAGCCGATGGAATCTTGGAAGGACCGTTTATGGATGGGAAAGAGTTGTCCGTAAAGACCTGGAATTCTGATGGAAGTATCGCGGAGAAGAGCGGAAATGGGGTTCGGATCTTTGCGAAATTTCTTCGGGATGCCGGGTATGTCCAGAAGAAGAATTTTACTTTGCATACAGAGGGTGGTCCGGTAGAAATTACGTATTTGCATGAAGATGGCAGCAGATTGAGAGTGTCTATGGGGAAACTTTCTTTTTGGAGCGACGAGATTCCAGTTGCAGGGGAGCGGCGCGAGGTGATCAACGAAGATATGGTTTTCGCAAAAACGTTGTATCCAACAACCTGTGTATCTGTTGGAAATCCACATTGCGTGATTCCAATGCAGGAGATCTCAAAAGAACTCGTATGTAAAATCGGAAGTTATTCAGAATCTGCCCATTATTTTCCCAATCGTGTGAATACGCAGATTATGAAAGTGATAGATGAGACCAATATAGCGATCGAAATATTTGAACGAGGGTCCGGATACACACTTGCTTCCGGGACAGGTGCCTGTGCGGCGGCAGCGGTCGCTTGTAAACTGGGTCTGACGGAGAATAAGGTGATTGTTCACATGCCCGGTGGAGAATTGTTAGTGGAGATTGATGAGAATTGGCAGGCTTATATGACAGGGGATGTGTTCTATATTGCAAAAATTTGTCTGAGCAATGAATTTGGCGAGAGACTTCGACTGTTGAATTGCTAAAATTACTGAAATTTTACAAAAATATCCGGAAAATAGTTGACACTCCAAATTCACCATAATATAATAATGCAGTGTGACGAAATGGGGAAAGTATGCGCCAAAGCCCCGGAGCATAGGATTCCTGTTGCTGACATCGGAAAGGACATTTGTTGTCCTGAAAGTATAAACAATAAATGGAAGTTGATAATACAGGAGGGAAAACCATGAAGACTTATATGGCTAATCCGGATAAGATTGAGAGAAAATGGTATTTGGTCGATGCAGAGGGATATACATTAGGACGTCTCGCATCTGAAGTTGCGAAAGTATTAAGAGGAAAGAATAAGCCGGAATTTACGCCGCATGTTGATACGGGTGACTATGTAGTGATCGTGAATGCAGAGAAAGTAAAAGTATCTGGTAAGAAGCTGGCTCAGAAAATTTATTACCACCATTCTGAGTATGTAGGTGGTATGAAAGAGACCACTCTGGCAGAGATGATGGAGAAAAAGCCAGAGAAAGTAATTGAACTCGCAGTCAAGGGAATGCTTCCGAAAGGACCTTTGGGAAGAGCAATGTTTAAGAAACTTCATGTATACGCTGGACCGGAGCATGCACAGCAGGCTCAGAAACCAGAAGTATTGACATTTTAGGAAAAGGTTGAGAGGAGGACATTACAGTGGCTAATACAAAATATTACGGAACAGGAAGAAGAAAAAAATCAATTGCAAGAGTATACCTTGTACCTGGAACAGGTAAAATTACAATAAATAAAAGAGATATTGACGAATATCTGGGATTGGAAACATTGAAAGTGGTAGTTCGTCAGCCGCTCGTTGCAACAGAGACATTGGACAAATTTGATGTTTTGGTAAATGTAAAAGGCGGTGGATACACGGGACAGGCAGGCGCAATCCGTCATGGTATTGCAAGAGCGCTTTTGATAGCTGATCCGGAATACAGACCAGTATTGAAAAAGGCAGGATATCTGACACGTGACCCGAGAATGAAAGAAAGAAAGAAATACGGTCTCAAAGCCGCACGTCGTGCACCACAGTTTTCCAAGAGATAGGCAGACGGAACACAAGATTTCAAGAATTATACTCCGCAGGTTTTCCTGTGGAGTTTTTTTGAATTATTAACATTTTAAGCTATTTAGGTTATAATATATTTTGAACTTACACAGATTTCATAATGGAGGTGCTGGTATGTGCGATGTAAAAAAGTATGAAAAGATCTATGAAGATATAAAAACTATTCTGATAACAAGATGAAGGAGAGTAAGAACTATGAAACGGAAAGAATCCCTATTACAGATAAAATTGTCAGATCAGCAGAGAAAAAATCTGAATGACGAAATCAAGGCATTTTATCTAGATGAACGTGGTGAAGAAATCGGTATGATCGAGCAAATGCAGCTGTTGGAGTTATTCGAACAGAAACTCGCTCCAATTATCTATAATAAAGCGCTCGAAGATGCGAAGAAATGGTATCTTCAAATGATGGATTATCTGGACTCGGAGTACTATTTGTTGTACAAGGATGAAAATAGATAATAGGCCGATTCTTGAATAAAAGATCGCCGGTATATCATTTCTTTCTGTTTAAAATTCGGATAGACGCTGCAATGGAACAAGCGTAAAGTCCTATCAGGATAAGAACGCTAACAATAATCAGAACGCTGGTGGGATACTTTGAGAAAAGTCTCCATACAGTTACCTGCACAGGAAATTTTGCACTCAAAAAGAGCAGTATTAGATAGCCGGCAACCGGTAGATACATAAAAACTCTGCCTTTGATGGAGCCGAATTTATAATATCCAGGAAGCTGGAATACCGTGTAAAGGGTAAAGAGAATTATTCCTGTAGCCGCAGCGGTTATCAGATCGGATGTGGAGAGGGATTCTCCCAGGAACATTAATATAACAGGATGGATCAATAGGGAGAAGGCCAGGGCGATGACACCCGTTCCTATGACAAAGAAGTAACGGCCAATGACGAGCTCTTTTTGACGGATGGGCAGCATTCCATAAAGCATATCCATATCATTTTTCTCCATTACAGAGAAAGGATATCCTGCAGTCATTGCGATAAAACACATCGCGAAAGAAATTCCGGTAAATAAAGAGCGGTTAACTGCGGTAAAAAGAACGGGTAACAACATTGTAAAACAAATTGTTTTGAGATAAGGTTGAACTAAAGAAAAGTCCAATTTTACGATATTCCAAATATTATGCATATAACCTCCCATTTGTGCACGTATCACAGCGTAAGCCTGCCGTAAATACCATGATGTCGTCTATGGTTGGCGGTTCTGTGTGTAGGTGCGAAAAATCATTTGTATCTTCTGTTTCTATCAATGCTTCAAATCCGGTGCTAAAATGCCGAATGCCAAGGCATCTTCTTTTCAGATCATCGGTCAGACTTTCTGCTCCCCCTTTGACAATGCGATACTTATTCATGAATGCATCTTTGGTTCCGCTGAAGAATAAATTCCCATAATTGATGTAAGTGATATAATCAGCAATCTGTTCCAGATCGCTGGTGACATGTGTCGAGAATAAAACGCTGTGTTCACCGTCTTCGATATATTCGGATAAAAGATGGAGCAGTTCGTCACGAGAAACTGGGTCCAGGCTGCCGGTAGGTTCATCCAGAATCAATAATTTTGCATCATAAGAGAAAACGCAGGAGAGCATAAGCTTCATTTGCATTCCACTGGATAAGTCAGCCACTTTCTTGGAAGAAGGAATGCGAAATCGCTGCAAGAAAGTCTGGAACTTCTGATGATCCCAATTGGGATAGAATCTGGACAGACTGTGTTCTGTCTGGGCTACGCTCCAATCGTCGTTAAAATAGTTGGAGTGGAAGACGGCACCAAGGCAGGATTTGATAGTCTGCTCATCTGCAATGTTATCCAGTCCGAAAATTTTGACTTCCCCGCTGGTGCGTTTCAGCATATTGAGAATCAACCGGATGGTGGTGGTTTTGCCGGAACCATTGGGGCCGATCAATCCCATAATATATCCTTTTGGCAGAGTAAAACTAATGTTGTGTAGTTGAAATGTATCAAAATTCTTTGATAGATTGGAAACTTGTAGATCATTCGTCATTTTGTATCTCCTCCATTAAGAGATCTAAAAGGTGATGCAATTCTTCTTTTGGCAAATCAGCGACTTGAGCGGTATGGATAGCTTCTGATAAACTGGTTTCAATTTTGCATAATAATTGTTCCCGCAAAAGCTCAGAGCTATGTCCCATTACGAAACAGCCGCGGCCCTGAACATTTTTTACGAAGCCTTCCTGTTCTAATTCGGTATAAGCTCTGGTTACAGTCAGAACGGCAATCTTCAATTCTTTGGCGAGTGTTCTGAGTGAAGGGAGTACGTCGCCTTCCTGTAGTTCTCCCGACAGAATTGCGGCTTTGATTTGCTGTTTCATCTGTTCGTAGATAGGGGTTCCTGAAATGTTGGAAATAATGAGTTTCATAAATCGTCCATTCTTCATGTGTCTATAGTGTTGTACTGTTATGTATAACACTATAACACATTGGTGGATAGAGTGCAAGAGAGAATTCATACTTTACAAGAAATTGGAAACGTGTATAATAGAAATGAAAATGGAACAGCAGCTTGCTGTCTACTGCGGATGTATCCTGTTGATGTGTCCGCAGTTTTTGTTATTGGATGAAAATTCTGTCAATATATTCATATTCATTAAGTGATTGACTTTGCAGGAGGAAGTACATATGAAATGCAGGAAAGAAGATTTGCTGCTATACGCGGTGACGGATCGAAGCTGGCTAAAGGGAGAAACTCTGTGTGATCAGGTGGAAAAGGCGCTTGCTGGAGGAACGACGTTCGTTCAGTTGCGGGAAAAGAATTTGGATAAGGTGCATCTTCTGGAAGAGGCAAGAAAAATACAGGCGCTTTGCAGAAGATACAAGGTCCCCTTTGTGATCAATGACAGTGTTGAAATTGCCGCTGCAATAGATGCGGACGGTGTTCATCTGGGACAAAAGGATATGTCAGTGGAAGAAGCGGGGGCGAGACTGGGCTCCGATGCAATCATTGGGGCGTCGGCGCGGACGGTGGAGCAGGCGTTACTGGCGCAGGAGCAAGGCGCCGATTATCTCGGTGTGGGAGCCGTTTTTCAGACAGGTACCAAGGCGGATGCCAGAACGATCAGCCATGAGACGCTGCGGGCGATCTGTGCTGCAGTTGAGATTCCGGTGATCGCGATCGGTGGGATTTCGGAAGAAAATGTGATGGAATTGTCTGGCACGGGTATCTGTGGCATTGCGGTGATCAGTGCGCTTTTTTCAAAGGAAGACATTACGAAGGCGGCAGAAACATTAAAAAAGATGACGAAGGAGGCGGTAAATAGATGATACAAGGTGCGATTTTTGATATGGATGGGACACTTTTGGATTCTATGCCATTTTGGAAGAATGCGGGGGCAAGGTATCTGGAACGTATAGGGATACAGGCAGAACCGGGATTGGACGGAGTGCTCAGTGTCATGAGTATGCCGGAAGGTGCAAGGTATATAAAAGAGAAATATGCTCCGCGGCAGTCGGCGGAGGAGATTGCTGCGGGGATCAATCAAATTGTTTTTCACGCGTATCAGGAAGTGATTCCGTTAAAAGAAGGTGTTCGGGAGTTTCTCAAGTGTCTTTCGGAGAAAGAGATCCCCATGGTTGTTGCAACGTCCACAGACCGAAAGTTGGGCGAGGCGGCGATGGAGCGGCTTGGAATCAGGCAATACTTTCAGAGAGTATTTACATGTACCGAAATAGGAAAGGGAAAAGGTGAGCCGGACATTTATCTGGAAGCGGCGCGTTTTCTGCAAAGTTCCCCGGAAAATATATGGGTGTTTGAGGATGCTCTGTACGCTGCAAAGACGGTGAAAAAAGCCGGTTTTCGTTTGGTTGCGGTGTTCGATGAGGAGGAAAAGCAAGAGCAGGGAGAATTAGTTTCTCTGGCAGAACATTACATAAAGGCAGAGGATGACTGGAGAAAGCTTTTGTTATTGGAAAGGAAATAGAATTTGTGAAAACGGTATTGACGATTGCCGGAAGCGACTCCAGTGGAGGGGCCGGCATCCAGGCGGATATTAAGACGATAACGGTTCATGGGGTGTATGCCATGAGCGCAGTTACGGCTCTGACTGCGCAGAACACGACCGGAGTGACTGGAATTTTGGAGGTGACACCGGCGTTTCTGGGGGAGCAGTTGGAGGCCGTTTTTTCGGATATATTTCCCGATGCAGTGAAGATTGGAATGGTATCTTCCAGAGAGCAGATTTTAAAAATTGTGGAAAAACTAAAAAAGTATCATACAAAGAACATTGTCGTAGATCCGGTGATGTCGTCTACAAGCGGCGTTCATTTGATGCAAAATGATGCGGTCAGGGCGATGAAAGAGGAGTTGTTTCCGATCGCAGATATCCTGACCCCGAATATTCCAGAAGCACAGGTGCTGACTGGTCGGCAGATTTTATCGAAAGAGGATATGGAGGATGCGGCAAAGGAGATCTCTAGGTCCTATCATTGCGCCGTGCTCTTGAAAGGTGGTCACCGAATCATTGGTGCAGACGATTTTCTTTATGAAGTTCCGAAAGGAAAGTGGTTCTACGGCAGGCGGATTGAGAATTCCAATACACATGGAACCGGCTGTACTTTGTCCAGCGCGATTGCCTCCAATTTGGCGAAAGGTTATGATATGGAGTGGGCGGTAGAAAGAGCGAAAGCTTATATTTCGGGAGCTTTGGAAGCGATGCTGGATCTGGGAAAAGGTAATGGGCCCATGAACCATGCATTTGCAATCAGCAGCAATTTGGAATGAGGTTTGAGGCCCGTCTCGGAAAATCCTTCAATTGTGTATTGAACTCGGGAACGTTCGCGGATATAATAGAGCTGTATCTAGAAGATGGACAGACTGTGTCCGACAAGACATCCAAAGGAGAATCAATCTAATGAAAATGTTATCCATTGAGCAGGAGTTGAAAGGGAATGCTTATCCAGGCAGAGGAATTATTATAGGAAAAAGCGCCGACGGTACCAAGGCAGTGACTGCGTATTTTATCATGGGAAGAAGTGAGAACAGCAGAAATCGGATCTTCGTGGAAGAGGGGGATGGAATTCGGACGCAGGCGTTTGATCCTTCCAAATTGACGGACCCCAGTTTGATTATCTATGCCCCGGTGCGGGTTTTAGGCAATCAAACGATCGTGACGAATGGAGACCAGACGGATACGATTTATGACGCCTTATCCTCGGGACAGACCTTTGAGCAGTCTCTGCGCAGTAGGGAGTTTGAGCCGGATGCGCCGAACTATACGCCAAGAATTTCAGGGGTTTTGTGTGTGGAGAATGGCGGGTATCATTATGCAATGTCTATTTTAAAAAGCAGTGATGGGAATCCCAATAGTTGCTGTCGATATACCTTTAGCTATGAGAATCCGATTGCAGGCGAGGGACATTTCCTTCATACCTATCAACAAGATGGCGATCCGCTTCCGAGTTTTGAAGGAGAACCGAAGCGAATCGAGATTGGGGATGATATGGATGCATTTGCAAAGTGTCTGTGGGAAAGTCTGAATGAGGAAAATAAAGTTTCTTTGTTTGTTCGTTCTATTTGCATTGTAGATGGAACTTGGGAAACGAAAATTATCAATAAAAATCAATAATATCATGGGGAGAAAAGAGCGATGAAAGAACTGGAGTTAAAATATGGATGTAACCCGAATCAGAAACCTTCCAGAATTTATATGAATCAGGGAGATGAGCTTCCAATCAAAGTATTGAATGGAAAACCGGGATATATTAATTTCCTGGATGCCTTCAATGGATGGCAGTTGGTCAGAGAATTGAAACAGGCGACGGGACTTCCGGCGGCGACTTCTTTTAAACATGTTTCTCCGGCGGGGGCAGCGGTGGGGCTTGCATTGGATGAAGTGCTTGCGCAAATATACTGGGTAGACAATCCGCAGGAGTTATCTCCGCTCGCATGTGCGTATGCAAGAGCAAGAGGTGCGGATCGGATGTCTTCTTTCGGCGATTTTATTTCCTTGTCGGATATCTGTGACGTTTCTACCGCGAAATTGATTAAACCGGAGGTGTCCGACGGCGTGATCGCTCCGGGATATGAACCGGAAGCGCTGGAGATTTTGAAACAGAAAAAACGCGGGACATACAATGTGATTCAGATTGATCCTGCATATGAGCCGGCACCGGTGGAGCACAAAGAGGTGTTTGGCATTACGTTTGAACAGGGGAGAAATGAATTGAAGATTGATGATGCATTTTTCTCCAATATCGTGACACAGAATAAAGAATTGCCGAAACAGGCGATGATTGATCTTGCGATTTCGATGATCACTTTGAAATATACACAGTCTAATTCCGTATGCTTTGCAAAAGGCGGACAGGCAATCGGGATTGGCGCTGGGCAGCAGTCCAGAATTCATTGTACCAGACTTGCGGGAAGTAAAGCGGACAACTGGTATCTGCGACAGTGTCCAAAAGTATTGGATTTGAAGTTTGTGGATGGAATCAAACGTGCGGATCGTGATAATGCGATTGATCTGTACATCGGTGAAGATTATATGGATGTTCTCGCCGAAGGCGCGTGGCAGCGAATCTTCCAGGAGAAGCCGGAAGTATTTACGAAGGAAGAGAAGATGTCCTGGCTTGCAGGAAATCAGGATGTGGCTCTGGGATCGGATGCCTTTTTCCCATTCAGTGATAATATTGACCGGGCTTATAAAAGCGGTGTAAAATATGTGGCGCAGCCAGGTGGTTCTGTGCGGGATGAAGCGGTGACGGAAGCCTGCGATAAGTATGGAATGGTGATGGCGTTTACGGGAATTCGATTGTTCCATCATTAAACATTAGATTGGGAGGAAAAGATGCCGATCAAATTTGAGATAACAATGACAGATCGAGTGATGTGTAACTTTATGATTTATCACACGTATACACATTTTAGCGGTATTTTTGGCGTGATATTGGGATTTTTGGCGCTGGCGGTAGCGGTTCACAAAGTCATGGGAGGAGATATTGGCGGTTCACTGGTCTTTTTTGTCTTTGCCTTTTTATTCATTCTTTACCTTCCGTTTTCCATGTGGCTCAAGGCCAGGAAGCAAGTGAAAAAAACACCGATGTTTCAGAAACCAATTTTTTATGAATTGACGGAAGAGGGTGTACGTATTGCGCAGGGAGAGCAGGAGTCTTTGAACAGATGGGAGGAGTTTCAAAAAGCGGCGTCCACAGGGCAGTCATTGCTCCTCTATGTAACAAAAATGCGTGCAATTGTGTTGCCAAAGGATCAGATGGGAGAGTTTTATCTTCCAGCAGTGAAAATGATTTCTGCGCATATGGAGCCGTCAAAAGTGAAAATAAGAGGGATTTAGTTGAAATGATTGTGGAAACAAGAAGTGCTGCGGAGACATTTCGATGTGGAGAAATGTTAGGACGTAAGGCGGAGCAAGGTCAGATCTATACCCTTGTAGGTGATCTGGGAGTTGGGAAAACGCTGTTTGCCCAAGGATTCGCAAAAGGGCTAGGAGTACGGGAAGCGGTCAGCAGTCCAACATTTACGATTGTACAGATTTATGAGGAAGGGCGTCTGCCCTTCTATCATTTTGACGTTTATC
The DNA here is from genome assembly GCA_022790755.1 of Hespellia sp. GTDB lineage: Bacteria > Bacillota > Clostridia > Lachnospirales > Lachnospiraceae > Mediterraneibacter_A. Next base: position 43,694 of record JAAVXR010000053.1, read on the forward strand.
GTATTGGAGATGTAGAAGAAATGGAAGAGGTCGGTTTTGAAGATTACATTTTCGGAGAGGGCGTTTGTCTGATCGAATGGGCAGATCTGATTGCGGAGATTCTGCCACAGGGGAGGACGGAAATTGTCATTGAGAAGAACCCGGAGCAAGGGTTTGATTACCGGAAGATAGAGATTCGTGAGCTGTCATCTCTGACAAGTGAATAGCAGATGGTGCTGGAAAGAGGATAGAAAATGCGTGTATTAGCGTTGGAAAGTTCCGGGCTGGTTGCCTCCGTTGCGATTGTGGAGGAAGAACAGTTGTTAGCAGAATATACTGTAAATTACATCCAAAGGGCGTCTTGTGATAGAGGTCCTTCTGCTACTCTGGCGAAATTGAAAAAGACACATTCGCAGACATTGATGCCAATGTTGGATGAAGTGGTTCGGATGATGGAACAGGATTTAGAGGAAATAGATGCCATAGCAGTGGCAGGAGGTCCGGGATCTTTTACGGGACTTCGGATTGGTTCTGCCACAGCGAAAGGTCTGGGTTTAGCACTTGACAAACCATTGATTCATATACCGACTGTGGATGCAATTGCTTATAATCTATACGGATATCGGGATTTGATCTGTCCGATGATGGATGCGAGAAGGAATCAGGTGTATACGGGTCTCTATACATTTGTCAGAACAGATGACGGGAGAGAAGAGTTTCAGGTAATCAGAGAACAGACGGCAATTGGTGTGGAGCAGTTGATAGAACAGATCAATCAACTGCAAAGACCGGTGGTCTTCTTGGGGGATGGGGTGCCGGTTTATCGGGAGCTTTTGGCGGATGGATTGCGGATACCGTATTCTTTCGCCCCTGCACATTTGAATCGTCAGCGTGCATCGTCGGTAGGAGCACTGGGAATTCAGTATTACAGAGCTGGAAATTATGAGACGGCGATGGAACATCAGCCGGATTATCTTCGGGTATCTCAGGCGGAGCGTGAGCGCGCAGAACGGGAGAAGAAGGAATGATCGTGCGGAATATGGAAAGCTTTGATGTTCCCTATGTGACAGAACTGGAAATGGAATTGTTTACAGATGCATGGAGCGCACGATCTATAGAAGAAACGCGTTGCCAGAAAAATACCGCTTGTTTCATTGCAGAAGAACGGGAAATACGATGTGGCTATCTGATGGTTTATTATGTTTGTGACACTTGTGAGATCGTTCGTATCGGTGTGTCTTCTGCGCATCGGCGAAAAGGGGTTGCCACCTTGTTACTGCGGCAACTGGAAACCTTTTGTGAGAGTCATAGAATACGGAAAATGTTGCTGGATGTTCGGGAGAGCAATATTGGAGCGCGCCGTTTTTACCAGTCCTGCGGATTTCGAGAGGACGGCGTCAGGAAAGCATTTTATCAGAAACCACAGGAAGATGCAGTTTTGATGAGCATTGAATGGACAGCGTCATTTTGAGTGAATGCCAAATGTGAAATTTTGTAGAGTATGGAAAATGTTATGCTGGGAAAAGGAAGTGCTTCCCAGTAGGCAAATAGCCGGTGAAAGGTTATAATGATGGCGTAACGAAGAAAAACCAAGTTGTAAGATACAGGAGGAGAATGTATGCGCCAGTACAGATTAAAAACGAGAGAGTGCAAAGAGACGGATCAGATCGTTTGTAATTGTTGCAAAAAAAAGATTCCGGTTGCTGACGGTCATGCCATGGAAGGGGTGTTCTCTGTAGACTACACCTGGGGATATTTTTCAAATAAGGATGGGGAAAAGCATTCTTTTGATCTCTGTGAAGAATGTTACGATAAATTGCTGCACGGATTCCTGATTCCGCCAGAAGTGGTAAATGCCTAGTATCAGAAATCAGCAAAGGACTGACCGCTGTGAAAATGATCTTTCACAGCGGTTGGTCCTTTTTTAATGAAGTGAAACAAAAAATTTGAGTAAATGTAAAATGAACTTGACATTTATTGTAAAGTAAACTATACTTTAAATGTAAAGTGAACTTGACTTAAAAGGAAAGGAGAGTATAGTTGAAAAATAAAATCGGTGATTTGCGCAAAGAGAAAAAGTTGACACAAAGCGAGCTTGCAGATGCCGTCGAAGTGACCAGACAGACGATCATTTCCCTTGAAAATGGAAGATATAATGCGTCGTTGTTGCTGGCACACAAGATTGCAAAATACTTTGGGATGACAATTGAAGAAATTTTTATTTTTGACGAGGAGGAAGAAATATGTTAATGTATGCATGGAATACCACGAAAGCAAAAACGGATGAAGAATACAGAGAAGTTCTGAGAAAGAGGCAGAAACGGTTTTTCATTTTGGGGATGGTTGGTGTCATTACCATCATGATAGGGCTTTATTTTAGTACGATGGCAAAAGGCCCCCAGGAAGATTTTATGAGTGGGTTTTATACAGATATTGGATTTGGTGTGACGGTGGCTTCTATTGTTCTGTTTTGGAAAAAGCGGAAGTTATTGAAAGACGCCAAAGCTCTTCGAGCTGCTCGCTTGAAAGAACAGGATGAGAGAGTGTCGGCGATTACGCAGAAAGCGCTTTCCATTGCGGGTTTGGGTACGATATGTTTTGTTTATGCAGGATTTTTGATTTTTGGATTTCTTGACAGAACCGTATACTATACGTTGATGGCAGTGTTCTGGATATTTGTGTTACTCTTTCTGGCATTCAGAATTTTCTATGAAAAGAAAATGTGACAGAGCCATTGATTTTCTTGGCACACTGTTCTACAATATAGTTCGTGCACCTGTCGAGACGGGGTGGCAGAGAAGCAATTCCCAGTCAGATTACAGGAGGCGTCGGAGGAATAAATGTTAGATGTATGTTTATTGGGAAGCGGCGGGATGATGCCGCTCCCTTATCGTTGGTTGACTGCTTTGATGGTGCGTTATAATGGAAGCAGTTTGCTGATTGATTGTGGAGAAGGAACTCAGATTGCGATGAAAGAAAAGGGATGGAGCCCAAAGCCATTGGACGTCATCTGTTTTACACATTATCATGGGGATCATATCAGCGGGCTTCCTGGCCTTCTGCTCACCATGGGAAATGCAGATCGCACGGAACCACTTACTATGATCGGTCCAAAAGGGCTGGAACGTGTCGTAAATGCGCTGAGAGTCATTGCAACGGAATTGCCTTTTCCGATTCAATTTATGGAGATAGAAGGCGCGGAGCAGACATTTGCTTTGCATGGATATCGCTTGAAAGCATTTCGGGTAAAACATAACGTGCTCTGTTACGGTTATACAATTGAGATCGATCGTAAAGGGAAATTTGATGCAAAGAGAGCACAGGAGCTTGCATTGCCGAGACAGTACTGGAAACATTTACAGAATGGAGAGTCGATAGAGTGGGAAGGGCAGGAGTATACGCCAGATCTGGTAATGGGACCACCTCGCCGTGGAATCAAACTCACCTACACGACAGATACCCGTCCGACTGATTCGATCAGAGAAAACGCGAGACATTCGGACCTTTTTATATGCGAGGGGATGTATGGTGAGGCAGAAAAGGCGGCAAAGGCTGTAGAGTATAAACATATGACTTTCCAGGAGGCGGCAAAGCTTGCAAAGGACGCTGAGGTGGGAGAACTGTGGTTGACGCATTACAGTCCGTCATTGACAAGGCCAGAGGAATACTTGGAGGAGGCACGGAAGATTTTTCCTTGCGCGAAGGCAGGCAGAGATCGGATGACTGTGGAATTGGATTTTCAGGATTCGTAGGGAGATCATTGTATGAGAGAAAAGAAAGAAATCAGGATTCTTGCGATTGAAAGTTCCTGCGATGAGACGGCCGCGGCAGTGGTTCGAAATGGCCGGGAGGTTTTGTCCAACGTGATTTCTTCCCAGATAGAACTGCATAAATTATATGGCGGCGTTGTGCCGGAGATTGCATCCAGAAAGCATGTCGAGAAAATCAATCAGGTGATTCAAGCTGCGCTGGACGAGGCGCATGTATCGCTGCAGGAAATAGACGCGATCGGTGTGACGTATGGACCAGGGTTGGTCGGTGCGTTGCTGGTAGGGGTGGCGGAAGCGAAGGCGATCGCCTACGCGAAAAAATTGCCGTTGGTTGGTGTTCATCATATTGAAGGACATATTTCTGCAAATTATATCGAGCATTCGGAGCTGGAACCTCCCTTTTTATGTCTGGTAGTTTCCGGTGGACACACCCATTTGGTGTGTGTAAAGGAGTATGGAAAGTACGAAATATTAGGAAAAACGCGGGATGATGCAGCGGGGGAAGCTTTTGACAAGGTGGCAAGAGCGATTGGTCTTGGATATCCAGGTGGGCCAAAGATTGATCGTCTGGCGAAGAAAGGGAATCCACAGGCGATTTCATTTCCAAGAGCACACGTCGCAGACGCGCCGTTGGATTTTAGCTTTAGCGGAGTAAAATCCTCGGTGTTGAATCATATCAATGCATGTAAAATGAAACAAGTCGCATGGGATCAGGCAGATATTGCTGCCTCTTTTCAGAAAGCGGTTGTGGATGTGCTGGTGGAGCATTCCATGCAAGCAGTGGAAAAATATAAAATGGACCGCTTTGCGATTGCGGGCGGAGTTGCGGCCAACAGTGGGTTGCGGGAGGCGATGAAGGCTGCCTGTGCGAAAAAAGGAGTTGCATTTTATTATCCTTCTCCGATTTTCTGTACAGATAACGCGGCGATGATCGGTGTGGCAGCTTATTATGAATATATGGCAGGGACCAGGCATGGTCTGGATTTGAATGCTGTTCCGAATCTAAAACTGGGCGAACGTTGAGCAGCCGGTAAACAGCAGAAGCCCAATGGAGGAAAACGGAATGAAAAAAGAACATTGTACGGCGATTGTACTGGCAGCGGGCCAGGGAAGCCGCATGGGGACGAAAGTACAGAAGACATTTTTGGAAATAGGCAAAAAGCCGATGATTTATTACCCACTAAAGACATTTCAACAGTCGCCGCTGATTGATGAGATTATTCTTGTTGTGGGGAAGGGACAGGAAGAGTTTTGTCGTAAAAATATCGTAGAAACGTATCACTTTTCGAAAGTGACACGCCTTGTGGAAGGCGGTACGGAACGTTATCATTCTGTCTGGAATGGTTTGCAAGTAGTCAAAGATGAGGGATATGTGTTTATTCATGACGGCGCTAGACCATTCATTGATCAGGACAGTATTGCACGGGCTTATGAAAAAGTGATCCACTGTAGAGCCTGTGTGGTCGGTATGCCTGTAAAAGACACTATTAAAGTGGCAGATGAAAATGATTTTGTTCGGGAAACACCGGATCGAAGTAGGGTCTGGATCAGCCAAACACCACAGGTATTTCAGACAAGTCTCGTAAAAGATGCATATTCTCGGTTAATGCGGGAAGACTATATCCGTGTGACGGACGATGCTATGGTGGTGGAGATGATGCTCGGATATCCGGTGAAAATGGTGTGTGGGACATATGAGAATATCAAGATCACCACTTCAGAAGATTTGGTGATTGGGGAAGTATTTGCCAAATTAAGAAAGTGATGATTTTTTTCCTGTGTTTGGCAGCACGCGGAAATCAAATGAAAAGAGTGTCTTATGCAAACGAAATGTGTTGACGTCTGGAAATATCTGTGATAAAATATCAAATGCGTTGAGTATGAATGGAGAGGTATCGAAGTGGTCATAACGAGGCGGTCTTGAAAACCGTTTGTCCGCAAGGGCGCGTGGGTTCGAATCCCACCCTCTCCGCTTAGAAAATGCCGGTCAGCCTTGGTGAAAAGTAAAAAGGTTTGTCCGACATTTTTATTTATATATAGTTCCAAAAGATGTACACGAAAGGTATTGTTTGTAGATATGAAATGTCAGACAATATCGAAGAAAAACCGAAAAAGAAGAAAATTGAAAAAAATGACAAAAACACTGGACAAGAAGCTATATATCGTGTATATTAAGTAGCGGACATTTTGGAGAAGTACCCAAGCTGGCCGAAGGGGCCCCCCTGGAAAGGGAGTAGGTCGTTGATAGCGGCGCGAGGGTTCAAATC
>JAAVXR010000054.1 GCA_022790755.1 Hespellia sp.
AAAAAATAAATGGACTGCCGTGCTCTGGCAAGGGCTGTAAAAGAAGTCTGTCCGCACTCCATTGCACAGAGCATTTCGATGAGCCTCCGAGAACTGAAATCGTGTTCAGCTTAGGCTTCCACGATTCCTGAGTCTCATCTCCATAGTGCAAAAGTCGTTTGACATACTTCTTTTACAGCCCTTGCCAGAGCACGGCAGTCCATTTATTTTTTGATATTTAAATGCTGAAATTAGAGAGCAGAACAGTGCTTTTACAGCGGGAGGTGAGGTTATGGAACATTCGTTTGAGAAGAGGAAGAAGACAATTTATGATTTTATCTGTGATGATTTATATGTGCCGATGAAGGCGAAGGAGATTGCCGCTGTCCTACAGATTCCTGGGGAACAGCGCGAGGCGCTCAGGGAAGTTTTAGAGGCTTTGGTGGCGGAAGGTAAGATTTCGCTGTCTAAGAAGGGGAAATATTCGAAAGGGAAACCAAAATTTCTGACAGGGACGTATCAGGCCAATGCCAGAGGGTTTGGATTTGTGGTTCTGGAAGGGGACGAGCAGGATGTTTTTGTCTCGGAGGAGGATACGAACGGGGCGTTTCATGGAGACCAGGTCGAGGTTGTTGTCACGAAAGTTCCAGAGGGAAAGCGCCGGGAGGGAAAGATTTTGCGTGTGATTTCCCATGGGATCGTACAGGTTGTGGGATTGTATCAACAGAGTAAGAATTTTGGATTTGTATTGCCAGATGATCAGCGGATGGGACAGGACATTTATATTCCCTCAGAACATTCGATGGGAGCGATGAATGGACACAAAGTGGTTGTAGAGCTGACGTCTTACGGGAAGCCGGATAAAAAGCCGGAAGGAAAGATTATAGAAATTCTGGGACATGTCAATGATCCCGGGGTCGATATTCTGTCGATCGTCAAAGGATACGATTTACCTATGGAGTTTCCAGAAAAGGTGATGAGACAGGCAGAGCGGGTTCCGGAAGCGGTTGGGGAGGCAGATAGGGCTGGCAGACTGGACTTGAGGATGTTGCAGATGGTGACGATTGACGGGGAGGAAGCGAAGGATTTGGACGATGCGGTTTCCTTGGAATTGGATGGAGAGAATTACCATCTGGGTGTTCACATTGCTGATGTGGCCAATTATGTACAGGAGAAAAGCGCGTTGGACCGGGAGGCGCTAAAGCGGGGAACCAGTGTCTATCTGGCAGATCGGGTGATTCCGATGCTACCGCACCGATTATCGAACGGAATCTGTTCACTGAATGCAGGGGAAGACCGATTGGCGTTGAGTTGTTTGATGACGGTGAATAAAAAGGGCGAGGTAGTCGATCATCAGATTGCCGAGACGGTGATTCGGGTGGATGCGCGCATGAGTTATACCAGTGTGGCGAAGATTTTGGTGGAACAGGATACGGAAGAAATCAACAAATATCAGGAATTGGTTCCGATGTTTCGGCGGATGGCAGAGTTGTCTAGGATATTGCGTGAGAATCGAAAAAAACGTGGTTCCATTGATTTTGATTTTCCGGAAACAAAAATTTTGTTGGACGAAGCGGGGCATTCGCTGGAGATAAAGCCTTATGATCGCAATGTGGCGACAAAAATCATCGAAGACTTTATGTTGCTGGCCAATGAAACGGTGGCCGAAGAATTTTATTGGAGGGAGCTTCCCTTTTTGTATCGTACCCATGATGCGCCGGATGAAGAGAAAATAAAAGAGCTGAGTATGTTTATCAATAACTTTGGGTTTCATATTCATGTAGGGAATCAGGAAATCCGACCAAAAGAAATACAGAAACTCTTGACGAAGGTGGAAGATACTCCACAGGAAGCTTTGATTGACCGGTTGGCTTTGCGATCTATGAAACGTGCCAGATATACACCGGAGAATACGGGACATTTTGGCCTTGCGGCGAAATATTATGCACATTTTACGTCGCCGATCCGTCGATATCCGGATCTACAGATTCATCGAATCATCAAGGATACTCTGCGGGAGCGGATGAATGAGGAAAAGATAGAACATTATGACAAGCTGCTTCCAGATGTGGCACAGCAATCCAGTGCCATGGAACGGCGGGCAGAAGAGGCAGAGAGGGAAACTGTAAAGTTAAAGAAGGCAGAATATATGCAAAAGCATATTGGGGAAGTGTTTGACGGTGTCATTTCCGGGATTACCAAGTGGGGCGCCTATGTGGAATTGCCAAATACCATAGAGGGGTTGGTGCATGTGTCCAACATGTCCGACGATCATTATGAATGCGTGGAAGAACGCTATGAACTGATAGGAGAACATACCGGGAAAGTCTATAAACTTGGACAGAGAGTCTCTGTTCGAGTGTTGGATGTGGATAGAGCTGCCCATACGATTGACTTTGAATTTTATGAGGATTGAGATTATGGCGAAGACAGAGGGAAAATTAGTAGCAAATAATAAAAAAGCATATCATGATTATTTTATATTGGAAAATTATGAGGCTGGAATCGTGCTGCACGGAACAGAAGTGAAATCATTGCGACAAGGTGCGTGCAGCATCAAAGAAGCATTTGTGCGGATTGATGATGGAGAAATGTTTATTTATGGAATGCATATCAGTCCTTATGAAAAAGGAAATATCTTCAACAAAGATCCGTTGCGGGTTCGGAAACTCCTGCTTCACAAAAAGGAGATCAACAAGATATTTGGTAAAATGAAAGAAAAGGGAAATACGCTGGTGCCTTTGAAGGTGTATTTCAAAGGGAGTCTTGTGAAAGTGGAAGTAGGCTTGGCAAAGGGGAAGAAGCTGTATGATAAACGTAACGACATAGCCAAAAAGGATCAGAAACGTGAAGCAGAGAGAGAATTCAAAGGAAGGATTACAGGGGTATGATACATCCGGTAAGAGTGAGAAATACGGTGATTGGCGAGGGGATGCCGAAGATTTGCGTGCCGATTGTGGGGGTCACGAAGGAAGAAATTGAAGCAGAGGCAAAGGCTATTTTGCAAAATAGTTCTGTGGATATTGTGGAATGGCGTGCCGATTGGTATGTGGATGTTTTGGATGCCATGAAAGTGGAAGATTTGTTGAATTTACTGCGAGAAGTATTGGGGAATATTCCGCTTCTCTTTACCTTTCGGACTCTGGAAGAAGGCGGGAAAAAGGCGATTGCTGTGGAAGACTATGTGAGTCTGAACCGTAGAATTGTGCAGACGGGAAATGCAGATCTGATAGATGTGGAGCTTTTTATGGGAGATGAAGCGGTAAAGGCGATTTTGAAGGAAGTACATGCAATGGGGAAACAGGTGATTGCCTCCAACCACGACTTTCATGCGACGCCGGAAAAAGAAGAAATGCTGGCGCGTCTGTGTAGAATGCAGGAGCTAGGGGCGGATATCTTGAAGCTTGCTGTGATGCCGCAGAGTAGAAGAGATGTGCTAAGGCTTCTCGATGTCACGGAAGATATGACTACAAATTATGCAAACTGCCCGGTGGTTACTATGGCAATGGGGCGCTTAGGATTGATTAGTCGTATCAGTGGCGAGGCGTTTGGGTCTGCCCTGACATTCGGGGCGCTTGAAAAGGCATCCGCGCCAGGACAGATGAAGGTAGAAGATCTGGAGACGGTACTAGGACTATTACATAAGAATATGTGAAAATTAGTGTTTATTCAAGCTTACCGCTTTTCGAAATAAAATCAGGCCCAGAAAAAACATGAGCGACAGAGAGCCGACACCAGCGTTCGCCTTGCCGGTCAACTGGCTGACAAAGGATACCAGGAATGTACCAAAGAAGGCGGCGCCTTTGCCACAGATATCGAGAATACCGAAATACTCTCCGGACTTCTCTGCGGGAATGATTTTGGCAAAATAAGAACGAGACAGAGCCTGAATAGTGCCCTGGAACATGCCGACCAGGATGGCCAGAATCCAGAACTTGCGCTGAGAGTCCAGTCCAATCGCATACAGAGCGATGCCCAGATAGGCCAGGATGCAGATACTTATTAACGTTGCTGGATTGTATTTTTTTGAAAAACTTCCAAAAAGCAGAGCACACGGAAAAGCAACGATCTGCGTCAGTAAAAGAGCCAGTAAAAGTCCAGTGCTGTCGAGGCCCAAAGCTTGTCCGTAAGCGGTTGCCATGTCGATAATGGTGTAGACCCCGTCGATATAGAAAAAGAATGCCAGTAAAAAAAAGAAAACATGTTTTTCGTGAACGATTTCCTTTAATGTGTTTCCTAACCTAAGAAAACTGTTCCGTACAATGTTCTTTTCCCTGAAAGCGGAGAAATATTTCTGCTGATAATTTCGAAGAAGCGGGAGCGAAGAACCCAGCCACCAAACCGCTGTGATGAAAAATGCTGCTAGCATGGCAGAGGGCATACTAAGACCGATCGAATCTGAACCAAGAACAACGACGAGGCAGAGGATGAATGGAATACAGCTTCCAATATATCCCCATGCATAGCCGTGAGATGATACAGTGTCCATCCGGTCTTCCGTGGTAACGTCAGGAAGCATTGCATCATAAAAAATCAAACTGGTGGAATAGCCTGTTTTGGTGATTACATAGAGGATCAGAAAAATGAGCCAGGAGCTTGTAAATCCCAGCGACACGCAGCCTATGATACCGATGAGCAGTACGGTCAAGAACAGTGGCTTCTTAAAATTCTGAGTGTCGGCAAGACTGCCGAGTGTGGGACCTAAAAATGCCACCAACAATGTAGAAATGGATGCGGCGTATCCCCAGAATGCCAGATAATTCACAGAAGAAACGCCGGCGCTTTCGGCCAGATAATTAAAATAAATTGGCAGAATAGTTGCTGTTAGCATAGTAAACGCAGAGTTCCCTACGTCATACAAGATCCATTGCTTTTCCAGAGCAGTTAGCTTTATCTTCATACTACTTCCCCTCATATTCTTTTGAAATTTACTATGAAAGTCCGCCGCTGGTTAGGCGGCATGAATTCAGGGATGCCAAGTGCGCCCTCACAACTTTCATGTTTGGTGATATGCTCTTTTGCGGGCGCATGCAGGTTTATAATGGCAGTTGTTCCCAATGATCTCCAGCCCCGAAGGTTTGTTCAAACCGAGCCGGCAATTCCGCTTTGTCAAAAAGTACATCCTGATATCTGCGAATCAGACTTGCGGCTGTGGATATGGCCTCTGCATAAAGCTTTTTGAGGAGCAGACAATAATTGAAGCAGTTTGGGTTCGGTTCCTTACTCATAACCATACCATGACAATTATCGTAGATTTTGGTAAGCTTCATACCCAGAAAGAGCAGCTTGCGAGCGTTATCATTTTGAAGCTGAAAGAATTTATGGTAGAAAATCATACCTTTCATTGCTTTCTGCACTTCCTGATCCGTGACATTTCCAAAGAACGGAGTGAGAATAGCGGCGTTCTCCTTTGTCGGATGTATATGTCGGGTCATGGGATAGGTTAGCGGATCATAATGATCTTCAATCAGTAGAGTGCGGTCAAATTCCATTTCAATTTCAGAATGAGACAATCCGCTGGTTTTTTCCATTTTTTCGATATATGGATGACAGATGCTGTCCAGCACGAAATGACAGACAAACCCATATAAGTATGCACGTGCAGCCGCCTTGTCAGGAGACTTCTCTATCATTTTTTTGGCATTCAGAAAAAATTCAGAAGCATTTCTATCATGTATTCGATATCCGATTTGGTTCACGGGATTATTGTGCATCGCTTTGTAATAAAAGAAAATATCCGGGCCATGCAGTCCGATATCATATAATTCCCGTTTTTCAAGGATAGAATTACGAAGCGGAAGGGAAAGACAGGACAGTACATCTTTTCCAAAACGATAATGTGTATAAGTTGTTGGCATAATCAACCACCTCCTGATCTCTATTATCGCAGAGAAACAGAAAATGTTCCAGAGCTTTTTGCAAATTTTAGAAAATTGATGGGTCACCTGAGGAACAATGAGGAGATCCAGGCCTGGCGGATGTAGCGCACACCGCCGAGGAAGGCAGGGCCTTCGGCGCTTCGCGGGAAAGCTTACCGTTTTAATTGTCGGAGCTATAAAGTTCCGTGAATATTTGTTGTTTTTAACACAAAAAGGTACAGGGATGTGATTTCCTGTACCTTGAAAAAAATTATTCTCCATCTACAATTTGGGGTCCGGCGCTGCTTCTAAACCGAACTGCCCATGCGGCGATTAATTTATCTGCATCTTCCACGGTAGCGGTATGCACATTACACAGTCATATTACGCGGAAAAATTTATGACTGCTTTTTTGTGGATTCTCTCCGAATCAGACGAACAGGCAGTATATAATTCTTTTGATCTAAGGGTTTCCCTTTGCTCATTTTCAGGATCAGTTCGGCTGCCAGTTGTCCCATCTCGGCGATTGGTTGTTCGATTGTTGTCAGTGCTGGCATTCCCCATTGTCCGGATGATATATTATCATAACCAGTTACTTGTATTTGTTCTGGTACCGAAATATTTGCGTCCTTTAAGGCGCGCAAAGCTCCGCAGGCAAGTGTATCTGCATAACAAAAAATACCGTCAAAAGGGAGTCCGCTTTTTAAAAGCGCTTTTGTTGCAGTATATCCTTCCTGAAAAGATACCTGAGTTACCGGGCGATATAACTCCCGGATGATATCCACGCCTCTTTCCTGGTGGGCCCGAACAAATCCAGAATAACGGGCTACCTGTGAGTTGAGTCCTCGAGCATCAAATAATGCGGCAATTCGCCGACATCCGGCGTCCAGAAGTTCCCCTGCTGCCAGCTGACCGCCCACATAGTTATCTACTTCAATGGTAACGGCGTCGGATGATTTTGCATTCCAGGGGATACGATCAACAAATACTTTTGCGATTCCGTCGTTCAAGTCTTTTTCAGTAATATCTTCGCCAGAAATAAAAATAATACCGGCAACACGACTTCTCTGCAGCATTTCCAATTGTTTTGTCTGTACGGACGATTGTTCGTTCGTATTACAGATCATGGTGGTATATGCATGGTCAAACAGTGTGTTTTGTATTGCCAGTGTGATAGAAGCAAAAAATTCATTTGTGATATCAGGAACAATGATGCCAATATTGGATATCTGATTTGTTCGTAGTCCTTTGGCTAACATGCTTGGCTGATATCCCATTTCTGCAATGACTTGACGGACTTTTCGCTCTGTTTCCGCTGAGTAGCGTCCTGCGTGATTCAGAACCCGGGAAACTGTGGGAACAGAAACACCACATTTGTTTGCGATATCTTTAATAGATACTTGCTTTTTTTGGTTTTCCATGTATCTATGATCTCCTGACATTTTATATTTCTTTTATTTAACATCAGTTATTATAGCAAATGTATGGTTTTTGTTCAAATCTGACAACTGTTTTTATAAATGGAGAGATATCGTTATCTCAATCATAAAATACAGTTATTCATTCGTCAAGAGGAAGAAATTTATAAAAATAAAGTTTATTTTTGTGAATTATGTATAATTTATAAGTTTTAATTCCTATATTTTTAAAAAATTATCCCTAGCTGTTGACATCTTCTCAAAGAGCCTGCATAATGTAAAAAAGAGATATCGTTTTCCTTTTAAGAATATTGAGAGGAGTTTATGAAGTAATGTATAATAAATGTGTAATTGGGATAGACATTGGCGGCACTTATTCCCGAATTGGTGCGGTCGCTCTGGATGGAATGCTTCTTCATTCTGAGATAACCAGCAGCAGGTTTATTGCGGAAGGGACGCCGGATACGGCAATTTCCAATCTGGCTGCTTATATCAATGCCTATATAAAGAAAAATGTGCCACAGATCATTTTAGGGGTTGCAGTTGCTTTTCCTGCCACGATAGACAAGAAGCGTGAGATTTTGTATTCTGCTACGAATCTGGGAAAAAATGCGAAATGTCGTTTTGATGGCTTGAATATACCGGGAGAATTGCAAAAATACATAGATGCTCCTGTATTTTTGGGAAAAGATACGGATTTTCTTTTATACAATGATATACACGAATTAAATGTTGATACGGATGAAATAATTTCAGGTATCTATTTTGGCACCGGTATCGGTTCGTGTTTTATGTATCACAGGGAAATTATTTATGGAAATGACGGGGTGGCCGGAGAGATCGGACATTTGCCAATCAGTGATAATCGTCGCCGTTGTACCTGCGGGGAACGCCAGGGGTGTTGTGAAACCATTGCTTCCGGATGGCGGCTGGAAGAAATCTGTCGTGAGTCATTCCCGGACACGCCTGTGTCAGAATTGTTTCTTCGACACGCGGACACGCCGGAACTTCGAAATTTTGTTTACGATTGCGCGCGTGTGATCGCGTTGACTGGAAATCTGCTCAATAGCGCCTGTACCATTATAGGAGGCGGTATTGTCAATATGAAGGGATTTCCCAAAGACTTGTTACGAGAGAATGTTTTCAGTATGCTGAGGCATCCACTGCCACGCAATACGTTTCAATTGTTATTCTCATCATCGGATCAAAATGCCGGTATCTTAGGAGCAGCGCAGTTTTTGTTTCAGAAATTGAATCTTTCATCAGTACTTGAGGCGGAACAGGAGGAAAAATGAAACGTTATTTACCAGAAGGGCTCTCCAGGGAGCAGCGAACACAACGATTGAATACGGATATGCGTGCAAGTATTCCCAGTATTTGTCTTGAACGCGCTCGTTTAGTAACCGAAAGTTACAAAGCGACCGCAGGCGAGCCGTATATTGTGCGGCGGGCAAAAGCGCTTGCTCATATTTTGGAACATATGACGGTTTTTATACGACCGGAAGAGCTGATTGTCGGCAATCACGCGTCGCAGCAGAGATTCGCTCCTTTATATCCTGAAACGGGCGTGCTTTCTGAAAGAGAGCTGGATTTGATGCCTGTTCGGGAAGTCGATACCCTGCAAATAACACCTGCGCAGAAGCAAGAGCTTTTGACGGAAATTTATCCCTGGTGGAAAGGACAGACTCTCGAAGATCTTACCTGGGATCGTTTCCCGGAAGAACTGCGTTCGATTGCGCAGACGCCTCATGCGGTGTTTGATGTTCTCAGCCGCTCCCGCAGTGGTTACGGTCATTATCTTCCTAATATCAGCCGTATCATTCGGGAGGGATTTCAGCAAGTAGAGCAGGAGGCGTGTCGGAATTATCAGAGAGTCATCCACAAGGAAGGCTGTGAGGAACAGTGTAATTTCTACGAGGCGGCTTTGATTATCTGTCCGGCTGTCAAAGTGTTTGCCAAGCGTTATGCGGATTTGGCAGATGAACTGCGTCGGCGGGAGACGGATTGCAGAAGGTCCAAAGAACTGGAATTGATTGCGGATGCCTGCAGACGAGTTCCCTATTTTCCGGCGCGCAATTTTCATGAGGCGCTCCAGGCTTATTGGTTTACGTTGCTGATCGATTATATTTTTCAAAATGGTTCCGCTATATCCTGCGGAAGATTTGACCAGTTTCTGTATCCTTACTACCAGGCGGATTTGCAGCATGAACTTCTGACAAAGGATGAGGCGCAGGAAATGCTGGAAGCCCTGTGGATCAAGCATAATGATGTGATCAAAGCCTGTACTTATAACAGCGCCAGAAATAATGGCGGTTTCTCGACTTCGGCGCATCTGACGCTCGGAGGGATCACCTCGGATGGAGAAGATGCCTGCAATGAACTCACGATGCTCTGTCTGGATGCGGACCGTAACGTATTTAACTGCGAACCCAATATTGGTATCCGGATTCATGAAAAAAATCCTCTGGAGCTTCCGAAAAAAATATTTGATATTCTCGGAGATGTAGGCGGTGGGAAATATCCACTGTTTAACGATGGAGTTATTATCGACGCCCTTGTGAAAGACGGTCTTCCTCTGGAGGAAGCTCGGAATTATGGCATCGTGGGCTGCGTAGAGCCGAATCCCTATGGGAATAGTCTGAGTATTTCCAACGCCTGCTATTTTAATCTTGCAAAATGTCTGGAATTGGCGCTGACCAATGGGAAATGTCTCCTGACAGGAAAGCAGATGGGGCCGCGAACGGGAGATCCGCATCAATTTCACTCCATAGAAGATGTAAAAAAAGCATTCGAAGAACAAACTACGTTTTTTGTAAAGAAAATGGTGGATTCGTTGAATATTATCGAGCAGAGTATAGCGGAAATCACACCGCACATCTACTGTTCGCTGTTGTTGGATGATTGTATGGAACAGGGAAAAGACAGTGCGGCGGGCGGCAGCCGGTATAATTATTGCGGTGTGCAGGGGGTAGGCACTCCGGATGTGGGCGACGCGCTTATGGCGATCGACAAGCTGGTGTTCCAGGACCAAAAAATTACGATGGCTCGTCTTTTGGAAATTTTGCAGAAGGATTTTGAAGGCGCAGAGAAAGAATGTTCCATGCTGCAAAATGATGCGCCCAAATATGGGAATGATATCGACGAGGTGGATTATCTTGTTCGATATGCTGTGGAATTTTATTGCCTGGAAGTGGCGAAGCATGCGGAATGGCGTGGTGGGAAATTCCGTCCGGGACTTTACTGTGTCTCCGCCAATACGCCGATCGGCAGAAATGTTGGGGCAATGGCGAATGGAAGGAAAGCCAGGACTCCGCTTGCAGACGGGGGGATTTCCCCCAAGCAAGGCGTTGATGTCTGCGGTCCTACCGCCGTATTTTTATCTGCCTCCAAACTGAATCTGGAACTGGTTACAAATGGGGCGGATCTGAATATGAAGCTGCTGCCGGATTTGGCAAAAACAGAACAGGATCGCGTCAAACTTGCGCAGATGATTCGCGGGTATTTTGCGGCGGGCGGTATACATGTGCAGTTTAACATCGTTTCCGATGAAATGCTTCGCGATGCGCAGCTTCATCCGGAAGCTCATCGGAATCTCGTCGTCAGAGTGGCGGGATACAGCGCTTTCTTTGTTGATCTTGACGTAGATATTCAGAATGAGATTATATCACGGACAGCGATGCAAAAGGTAGAATGATCGAAGAGAGGAACGAGATATGCAGGCGAAAAGTGTAATCAGTAATATTCAGAGATTTTGTATTCAAGATGGACCGGGGATTCGTACCACGGTGTTTCTGAAGGGGTGTCCCCTGCGCTGCGCGTGGTGCGCCAATCCTGAGACGCAGCAGCCCTCGCCTGAATTGATGCTGAAATCTGCTAATTGCAGGCTTTGCGGAAATTGTGTGGAAACTTGTACTAGGAAAGCACTGCGCATGGAAAACCATAGAATCGTTGTGAATCGGGAATTATGTGATCTGTGTGGCAAGTGTTCAGAAGCTTGCCCAAACAGGCTGCCGGTGATTGATGGGATGGAAATGACGGCAGATGAAGTGATGGAGATTGTGATACGAGATAAAACGTTTTATGATGCCTCCGGAGGCGGTCTGACGATTTCCGGAGGAGAACCTCTGATGCACCCGCAGTTTTGCAAGGAACTCCTCCGGCATGCTAAAAATGCAGGGATTTCAACCTGTATTGAGACTTCGCTCTATGCATCCGCTGAAATAGTGGCGGAGATGGAGCCTGATATTGATTATTTTTATTTCGACTTTAAGCACAGTGATGGCGAAAAGCATAAAAGATATACTGGAGTGGATCATTCGATCATCTGTAAAAATATAGCGTGGCTTCTGAAAAAACGGCCGGATGCGCATATGCGCATTCCGGTGATTCCCGGGTTTAATGATTCCGCAAAAGATATAGAAGCGATCTGTCAAACGCTGCATGCTTTTGGAACAGCGGAAGTGGAGCTTATGCGCTATCATAACTTGGCCGCTGCAAAATACCATTCTTTGGGTCGGAACTATTCGTATGAACAAGTTCCGCTGTACCGCGATGATCAATTCCACGATATCGTTCAAATGTATGTTTTAAATTCGATATCGATTGTTTCATAATGCCGCTTTCAATGCGTCCAGATCTTCTTCTGTTGTTGACCAGCTCGTTGCAAATCGAACGACAGTGTGGGTATCATCCAGTTTCTCCCAGAAGCTGAAAGCAATCTGCTGCTTTAATTTATCCATCTGCATGTTGTCAAGAATAATGAATTGTTGATTGGTCGATGACTCGAGATAGAAAGGATACTTGTGGTCAACAAATATCTTCTTCATGCTTTCCGCCATATCAATCGCGTGCCGGCTGATTCTGAAATACAGATCGTCCGTGAAAAGCGTGTCAAATTGAATGCCAAGCAGCCTTCCTTTGGCGAGCAGCGCTCCTCGCTTTTTTATGGATGTCATAAAATGCTTTGGCTTATTTTCTTTCGTAAAGACGACGGCCTCACCGCAAAGAGCTCCGACCTTTGTGCCTCCGATATAAAAGACATCGCAAATGCGGGCGATGTCTTTTAACGCCATATCCGAGGCATTACTCATCAGTCCGTATCCAAGACGTGCGCCGTCCAAATAAAGTGGTATTCTGTATGTGTGACAAATCGCCGCGATTTCTTCCAACTCCTTCTTGGTATAAAGTGTGCCGTATTCCGTCGGATGAGACAGATAGACCATTCCAGGAAACACCATATGCTCATGGTTATCATCGGCGTAAAAGTTTGCGAGATAATTGTCCAAGATATGAGGTGGAATTTTCCCGTTTTTGTGGGGAATTTCCAGAACCTTATGGCCCGTATATTCGATTGCTCCGGCCTCATGGACGCTCACATGTCCTGTCTCGGCGGCAATAACGCCTTCATGATCTTGCAGCATTGTCGAGATGATCATCGCGTTGGTCTGAGTTCCGCCTGTTAGAAATTCAACGTCGGCCTTTTCACAATCACAGGCGATCTTGATTTTGTTTCTTGCACTTTCACAGTACTTGTCTGTTCCATAACCGGACAGACACTCAAAATTGGTTTCGACAAGACGCTTGAGTATCTGCGGATGCGCGCCGGTTGTGTAATCATTTTCAAAAGAAATCATAGTCGTTTCCATTTCGTGAATCATATGAACGGGTAACAATAGTCATGGTGCATTATAGCATTTTCTGGAAGAAATAGAAAGCACCTGATTCCTGTGTTAGGATTTAAGGTGACCAAACCAATAGAGGGATTCTTTTTTATGTTCGAAACCAACAATCGGAGATAAAAGTAAGTGCGGGGAGCTTATTGATTCACTTGACAAGGAATGCTACTATGATTGATAGAAAGATCAACTGATTTTTCAGAGTCTCTTATATTGGAGTGCATGTTTTTCATAACAGGAATGTAGGTTGAGAAGAAAGGTAGGATCAGGGATGGCTCACAAATTCAGAATTGCAGGAAGTACTTATATCGGGAAAGACGCTCTTTCATGTGCAGAAAAAGAGGTTTGCGGATTAGGCGATAAGGCGTTTATTGTCACCGGAAAATCCATGATAAAACAAGGATACGTAGATAAACTTGTCACGATGTTGAAAAACAATCAGGTGGAAAGTGTGGTTTTTTCGGAGATTTCCGGGGAACCGACCGATAAAATGATTGAACAGGGTGTTCATCTCTATCAAACAGAAAATTGTGATTTTATCATAGGATTTGGAGGCGGCAGTCCTTTGGATTCCGCAAAAGCAATCGGCGTGCTGGCCGAAAGCAACTGTAAAATCTCGGATTACAATGGGAGAGAAATAACTCATTCGATCCCTCCGTTAGTGGAAATTCCTTCTACAGCCGGCACAGGTTCGGAGACAACACCGTTTACAATTATTACGGATACGGAACATGATATTAAAATGCTGTTGAAAGGCGATTCCCTGATGCCGACAATAGCGATTGTTGATCCCATGTTTTCCATGCAGACGCCAAGAGGAGTGACGGTTGCCACAGGGCTGGACGCTCTGACACACGCGATAGAGGCGTTTAGTTCCCGCAAAGCATTTAGTGAGAGTGATTTATTCGCCCTTTCAGCGGTCGAACGAATTTTCAAATATTTGCTGGTGGCAGTGAAAAATGGAAACGATGAGGAAGCCAGAGAACAAATGGCAATTGCGGCGTTTGAGGCGGGGGTAAGCTTTAGTAACTCCTCGGTTACGATTGTGCATGGAATGAGCAGACCGATTGGAGCGCTGTTTCATGTCCCGCATGGAATCTCGAATGCAATGCTGTTGAGTGAATGCCTTTCTTATGTCGCAGACGGTGCGTATGACCGATTTGCTGTTTTGGGACGGAAAATAGGAAGTGCGAATATGGAAGACGATGATAGGATTGCGACGGATAAATTTATAAGCGCAGTTTCCGCATTATGTAAAGCTTGTGAAGTTCCCACGCTGTCCAAGTATGGGATTGACAGAGAGCAGTTCATGAATGCAGTGGAAAAAATGGCGGACGACGCTCTGGCAAGCGGAAGCCCGGCAAATACAAGAAAGCCTGTTGGAAAAGAAGATATCGTACGTATTTATCATAATTTGTGGAAATAATGAATGGACCGCTTGGTAACTCAGACCAATTACGCAACATGGGTTACCAAGCGGTCAATATTATGAAAAAATATTATTTAGTCTGATGCTGAAATCTTCATAAATACACACGGGAATATCATTGTCAAAGCTATATTGTCGTGTTTTCTCATCGTGTTCAAAATCATACACGTTTACAGTGCGTGTGAGGGGATTTACGATCCAGTATTCCCGAACATTAGCGGTACGGTACTTAAAAAGTTTGATTCCATAATCCATTCTCTCGGTACTGGGAGATATAATTTCAACAATCCAGTCTGGAGCGCCATTGTAGCCGTGGTTATCCAGTTTATTTCTGTTGCAGATAACAGAAATATCCGGCTCCACATAGTTTTGGTCGTCCTGGTTTAGAAAGACGGCGAATGGAGCTGGGAATACTTCGCAACTTCCATTATTAGAATGGATATAATTGCCAATCTGTTGCGTAAAATGGCTGACTAACCTTTGGTGAACCGTGCTGGGAGGAGCCATCATATATAATTGCCCATCGACCAGCTCAGCTCTTTGTCCTTCCGGCAACGCATAGATATCTTTGACTGTGTAAATTTTTTCCTGTAGCAGCGCCATAAAAGTACTCCTCTGGCATTTCCTGAATTCTTGCTAACGAACAAAAAAGTGGACCTGGCGGGAATCGAACCCGCGTCCAAAAACCTGTCCCATGTACTTCTACTATCATAGTCAGTTCTTTGACATTCCCTCCGCCGCACGGGAACTAACACCCTTACGGTTTCAGTAGCTTCATAATACGCCTATCAGTTCAAAGCTTTGCTGATATCGTTTCTCACAGAGTCGATGCCAGATTCCCAAAGTGTGAGTGCCCTGGGGCTGACAAGCAGCAACTAGGCTGCTAACGCGTAATTTTCGTCTGCGTTTAATTTTAAAGTTGCGATTTGACGCATCTGCCTGCGGATAGCTTCTCCATCTTCGAGATCCCTGTCGAAACCAGTACAAGCCCTAGTATGTTTATACTATGTGATTTCGGAGAAAAAGTCAAGGCGAAAATGCGAAAGATAAAGAAAGATAGAGAAAGCAAAGAGAGAAAAAGTGAAAAAGTAAGGAGTTGGATGAGAAACAGACTTTTCAACATATTTTGCAATGTGTTTGTGCTAAAAACATTGCAAAAGAGAGGAAAAGGGCGTAGAATAAAAATGAAAATTACTTCGTATAATGCGAAAAAATATTCAAAAGAGGAACGAAAAATGATTATAATGGATATACAAATTGATAATTTTTTTGCCTTTCATAATTTTCATATGAATATGTCATACCCTAAAAAAATTGTTGATTCTTTTATTGAAGATGAATTTTTAAAAGAGAGAGAAAACTTTAGATATAAAAAAGTAAATATTTTAATGGGAGGAAATGCGACAGGAAAGACTTCTCTGGGACGAATGCTGATGGCTGTATGTAATTTTATTCAGAGAAAAGAGTCTATACATTTGATAGAACTCATCTGTGATAAAAGAAAAGAGGCAACTGTCACGATAGATTTTGTTGGAGAAAAATGTAAAATGTATCGGGTAGATATAAAAGTTTTACTGGGATTAAATGATACAAATAGGAATAAAGTAGGTGTTTGCGTCAGAACGGTGGATATCGGAAAAAAAGACAAATATGAAACTTGTGCAGAAAAACTTGAAAATATTCCTCTTTTATTTAAACGTGATTATGCGGAAGAATTAGAAAAAATTGAACCTTTGGGATGGATGTTCACATATCCGTCAGATTCTTCTGGAAAAGTCATAGATTATCCCGCTTCTCCTGGATTTATAAATATTCTGAATCATACTTTAAGAGCTTTAGATCCGGCAATTGAAAGAGTTGAGAAATCAAGGGAAGTTGATAATACGTATATTGTACACATGAAATCAGGAGATGTTATTATCCAGGACGGAGAAGTTATTAAATCTAACGTCTTGTCCAGCGGTACCAAAGCAGGTATAGATGTTGCCAGGTTAATTGCGGCTATCTATGCTGGGGAATGTGGATTTTATTATTGCGATGAAAAGTTTTCCTATATCCATAATGAAATAGAAAAAGCATTTTTAACGATAATGATAAATGGCTTAAGAGATGATGAACAATTATTTTTTACCACGCATAATTCAGATATATTAGATTTACCGTTGCCGAAACATTCGTACACTTTTCTTAAAAAAGATATTTATGATAAATCTCAGCCCATAAAGTGTGTCTATGCTTCGGATTATCTCAAACGTAATACAGATTCTGTACGGAATGCGGTGGATAATGATTTATTTTCTGTAACGCCGAATATTGAGCTGATTTATGATATTGCAAATGAAAAGAAGTAGTAATTAAGAAGAGGATACGACATGAGAAAGGATCAGTATTATCAATATTTTGTTGAAGGAGAAGATGAAAGAAAGCTTGTTAACGTTTTAAAAAGTGATTTAAAGATCATTATTCCAGGGAAAGTACAAATTTTTAATGTGACACAACAAAAATTAACGAGATTGCGGATAATGAATTTAAGGAAAGGAACGAAAGTTGTACTTATCTTTGATACAGATGCAGGAAATATTTCAATTCTTAAGAAGAATATCACTTTTTTAGAGCATGAAAGTATCATATCAGAGATTATCTGTATTACACAAGTCAGGAACCTGGAAGATGAGTTAATAAGAAGTTGTTCTATAAAGCAAATTAAAGATCTCTTGGGAAGTAAATCCAACAAAGATTTTAAACATGATATGATAGAAGAAAAGAATCTTGGGAATCAATTAGAGAAATGTAAATTTAATTTTGGCTTATTTTGGAATACACGAGATAAAGATGAGTATAAGGAAATTGAAAATACTGCATATAAAATAAAGATTTATTGAGAAAAATGAAATACCAGAGAAAAACATTGTTATAATAAATGAGATATTCTGAAAAAGGTGCACAAAAAGGAAGATAGGCAGACGATTTGTAAATTGAAGAAATACATGAGGGAAAAGAAGGCATGGAAGAGTTTGTAAAACTGGAAAATATCACCAAAGTATACAAGATGGGCGAGGTGGAGATCCGAGCGGTGGACGGAATCGACTTTGCCATTCAAAAGGGAGAATTTGTCGTGATTGTCGGTCCCAGCGGTGCGGGGAAGACGACCGTTTTGAACATTCTGGGCGGAATGGATACCGCGACATCTGGCACTATTATGGTGGATGGAGAGAATATTACCGGCTATCATGCGAAGCAACTGACGGGTTACCGGCGGGACGATATCGGCTTTGTATTTCAGTTCTACAATCTGGTCCCCAATCTGACGGCGCTGGAGAATGTGGAGTTGGCGTTGCAGATTTGCAAAGACCCACGGGATGCGGGAGAGGTGCTGGAGGAGGTCGGGCTGGGTGACCGGAAAAATAATTTTCCCGCGCAACTGTCCGGTGGAGAGCAGCAGCGTGTGTCGATCGCCAGAGCTTTGGCCAAGAATCCAAAATTAATGCTTTGTGATGAGCCGACGGGTGCCCTGGATTATAACACGGGAAAGGCGATTCTAAAGCTTTTGCAGGATACCTGTCGGGAGCGAGGCATGACGGTCATAGTTATCACGCATAATTCGGCGTTGGCGCCGATGGCGGACCGGCTCATTAAGATTAAAAACGGAAAGGTGTCGGAGATGACGTTGAATGCACACCCAATACCTGTGGAGCAAATCGAATGGTAGCAGAAGGAAAGAACATATGAAGAAGAGGGCATTACGAAAAGATTTTTATATGGAAATCCGTAAGAGTTTGGGGCGTTTTCTGTCGATTTTCTTTATTGTCGCGATCGGCACGGCCTTTTTTTCGGGGATTCGTTCTGCGGAGCCAGATATGCGTCTTACCGGCGACGCTTACTCAGATAATCAAAATCTGATGGATATTCAGGTGATCAGTACGCTCGGACTGACGGAAAAAGACTGGAAAGCGCTTGAGGAGGTAGAGGGAATCGAGCGCGTGGAGGGCGGTTATTCTGCAGATGTGCTCTGTGAATCTCGTGACAGTCGGAATGTCTTGCATGTGATATCCTTGCTGCCGACATTGAATCAGGTGGTGGTGGAAGAGGGGAGGCTTCCGGAAGCGGCGGACGAATGCTTTGTAGATATGGATTTTCTGGCGGAGAGTGATTATCGGGTTGGAGATCAGGTGACGTTTCTGTCGGGAACGGATCAGGAGATTACGGACACGTTTCGAACGGATACCTTTACAATCGTTGGAAGTGGCAGCAGTCCGTGCTACATATCGTTTTATCGCGGCAGCTCTACGATTGGAAATGGTTCTGTCAGCGGTTTTGTCTATGTGCCGGAACAAAGCTTTGATATGGAGGTATATACAGAGCTTTACGCCACGGTAAAAGGGGCAAAGGAATTGACCGTTTTTACGGATGCCTATGATGAACAAGTGGAGGCGGTCACGGATCGTGTGGAAGCGATCAAAGAAGAGCGACAACTTGCACGTTATCAGGAAATTGTAGAGGAAGCCAATGAAGAGTTGGACAAGGCGAAGGCGGAGTTGGCAGATGCAAAGGCAGAAGCGGAAGAAAAGTTAAGAGATGCACAGGAAGAGCTTGACGATGGGCGTAGACAGTTGGAAGATGGGAAATCTCAGCTTGTGAGCGGAAGACGGGAGTTGGAGAATGGAAAAAGCGAGCTGAGCACGCAGCAGGCTTTGTTGGACGAAAAGCGCTCAGAACTCGATCGTGCGAAAGAAGAGTTGGCAGTCAATCAAGAGACGCTGAACCAAGGGCGCGCCCAGTGGGAGGATGGGCAAGCACAGCTTGCGCAGGAGTGGGAGAAGTGGAATGCGGCGAGCGCCGCTCTGACGGCGGGTCTGGAAGAGATTGAGGCACAGCTTGCCAAGATGCAGCAGGATTATGAGAATCTGTTGGCCTCCGGTGCTGCAGATCCTGCGGTTCTGGAGCAACTGCAGGGAGGCATTGCACAGCTGGAAGCCCAGCGGGCGCAGCTGCAGGGGCAGCAGGAGGCGCTGGAACAGGGAAAGATGGTGTTGGAACAGAATCAGGCCCGTCTGGATGAGGAGGGCAGAAAGATCGAAGAATCACAGCAAGCCTTGAATGAAGCCGCGGCGACGGTGGAAGAGGGGGGTATGCAGCTTGATGACGGTCAGAATCAGATCAATGCCGGGTGGGAGGAAATCACGGCCAATGAGTCGACGTTAAATGCGGCGGCAGCAGAGATCTCTGCGAATGAGAAGAAACTCTTAGACGGACAGGCGGAATACGAGAAAGCGAAAGCCGAGGCTGACGAGAAAATTGCCGAGGGCGAGCAGAAGATTCAGGATGCGGAGGATGAGGTTCAGAAGATTGAGCATGCGAAATGGTATATCAATGATCGGAGTGTCTTGACAGAATACGCGGGATATGGGGAAAATGCAGACCGCATGCGGGCGATTGGCCAAGTGTTTCCAGTGCTTTTCTTTCTGGTTGCCGCGTTGATCAGCCTGACGACGATGACACGTATGGTGGAGGAACAACGGGTACAAATCGGTACGCTCAAAGCGCTGGGCTATTCCCGAGGGGCGATTGCAGCGAAATACCTCGGATATGCGTTTCTTGCAACGATCACTGGAAGTGTGATCGGAGTTTTGATCGGAGAAAAGTTGTTACCTTATATCATTATCGTGGCGTACGGCATTATGTATGGTCATGTGAATACGTTGCAGATTCCCTATGAGACGCATTACGCGGTGATGGCGACAGTGGCGGCTATCTTCTGTACGGTGGGCGCGGCGTGGTTTGCGTGTTACAAAGAATTGAGAGGGACGGCGGCGGAGCTGATGCGTCCACCGGCGCCAAAGAGTGGAAAGCGAGTATTTTTAGAGCGGATTCCGTTATTCTGGAAACGTTTGAGCTTTATTTGGAAAGCAACGGTTCGCAATCTGATTCGTTATAAGAAACGATTTTTTATGACAGTTTTTGGAATCAGCGGATGCATGGCGCTTTTGCTGGTGGGGTATGGGCTGGAGGATTCGATCTCCAATATTGCCCGTCTACAATATGGGGAGATTCAATCCTATGACGCAAATTTGATTCTGAATGATTCCGCGGAGGTGTCCGAGAGAGACGAGGCGGTGGAAGCTTTGCGCTCGGACGAACGGGTGAAAGAATCAGAACGTACGATGTTGGAGCAGATGAAGGTCAATCATGGAAAAGTGCAGAAAGAGATTTATCTGGCAGTTCCGGAAGATGCGGAGCAATACAAGCATTTTGTGACGTTTCAGGATCGTGTGACGAAAGAACGGCATGAATTAAGCGAAAATGGGGTGATTTTGACAGAAAAGATCGCTTCTCTTCTGGAAGTGGAAGAAGGCGATGTACTTACGATTCGGGATGATATACAAGGAGAAATTGAGGTTACGATTGAGGCAATTTGTGAAAACTATATTAGTCATTACATGTATATGACGCCGACGCTGTATGAACAATTGTTTCAGAGGACACCAGAGTACAATGCGGTGTGTTTCCAGATGCAGGATGCAAAGCGGGATAAACTGGAAGAAGTTGGGGAGCAGATATTGACTTATGAAGGAGCACTCAGCATCAGTTATATGTCGGAAGTACAAGACCAGGTGGATACTATGCTGACCAGTCTGGATTCCGTGTTGGTAGTACTGGTTTTGTCCGCTGGAATGCTGGCATTTGTCGTTCTCTATAATCTAAACAATATCAATATAACGGAACGGCGCAGAGAACTGGCGACTTTGAAGGTATTGGGATTCTACGATGGAGAAGTATCCGCCTATGTGTACCGGGAGAATGTAGTGTTGACGTTGATCGGTGCGGCATTGGGTTGCTTGCTGGGGAAAGTGTTACATCAGTTTGTGATCCTAACGGTGGAGATTGATACGGTAATGTTCGGGCGTAATATTGATCTGTCCAGCTTTGTGTACAGCGTATTGATCACGATTGGCTTCTCTTGCTTTGTGAATTGGGTCATGTACTTTAAACTGAAAAAAATTGATATGGTGGAATCATTGAAAAGCGTGGAGTAGAATTTTGAAGAGTGATACTGGGGCAAAAGGGCTGGTGGCGGATGAATTCACAGAATTAACATAAATGTCTGTTACACTGAAAATGCAGAGGAAAGGAGAGACGCCATGGGTAAAGGAAAGATTTTGTTGGTAGACGACGAAAGCAGGATGCGTAAACTCGTCAGGGATTTTCTGGTGCGGGAAGGGTATATGGTGCTGGAAGCTGGGGACGGGATTGAGGCAATGGAACTTTTCTATGAAAATAAAGATATTGATTTATTGATTCTGGATATCATGATGCCGAAGATGGATGGCTGGCAGGTATGCAGAGAGATCCGGAGTCTTTCCTCGAAGGTGCCGATTATTTTGCTGACGGCCCGCTCCAGTGAGCAGGATGAATTGCAGGGGTTTGAACTGGGAGTGGATGAATACATTTCCAAGCCGTTTAGCCCAAAGATTCTGGTGGCTAGAGTGTCTGCAATTCTGCGGAGAACTTCCGGGATTGCAGAAGGGAATATTCTGGAAGCCGGAGGAATTCAAATTGACATTTCAGCCCATACGGTGACGATTGATGGAAGAGACATTGAATTGAGTTTCAAGGAATTTGAATTGTTGGTATATTTTGTGGAAAACCAGGGAATCGCATTGTCCAGAGAAAAGATTCTAAACAGTGTGTGGAATTATGACTATTTTGGCGATGCCCGTACGATTGACACTCATGTCAAGAAGCTGCGCAGTAAGTTGGAAAACAAAGGGGAATATATTAAGACTATATGGGGGATGGGATATAAATTTGAGGTGGACTAATACCTATTTGTGCTGAAAAACGCACAGAATGGAGAAATCATGAGACGATCACTGAAAGGACAGATGTCGTTTGTATTCGTAGGATTGATTACATTTATTTTGATTGCGATACTTGTCGTAAATGGGAGATTTCTGGAACGATATTATGTGGTAAATAAAACAGAAGAATTGATTTCGATGTATAAAGCGGCGACCGGGAAGATAGAAAAGGGAGAGATTCGGGAGGAAGTCGCGGTAAGTGAATTGAATGGAATATCGGAGCAGTGCAACATTTCTGCGATTATTGCGGATAATGGTGGTGGTATTCTTTATATGACTGCACGTGAGAAAAATGGACTTCTGTTCGCACAGTTGATGGGGTATCTTTTGGGGGAGAATCAAAAAAGCGGAAGACTTTTGAAAAGCACTGAGGATTATGAGATTTTTCGAACAACGGACCCGATCAACGAGACGGAATACATTGAGATGTGGGGGTATATTGACGGGGAAGATCTGTTTATTATGAGAAGTCCGATGGCCAGTATCCGGGAGAGCGCGATTCTGGCAAACAAATTCCTCATTTATATGGGATGTATGGCGGTAGTAGTCAGTATTATTTTAGTCCGCTATTTTTCAAAAAGGATCACAGATCCGATTCTGGAGTTGGCGGAACTGTCCAAGAAGATGGCAAATCTGGATTTTGACGCTAGATATGTCAGTGGCGGAGATAATGAAATCGGGGTATTAGGGGAAAGTTTCAATACGATGTCGGCGACGCTCAAAAAGACGATTGCCGAGCTGAAACGCGCCAATAATCAATTGCAGCAGGACATCGAGCAGAAGGAAAAAATAGAAACGATGCGTACAGATTTTCTGGGAAACGTTTCGCATGAACTGAAGACGCCGATTGCTTTGATACAGGGATACGCGGAAGGTCTGAAGGAGGGGGTCAGTGACGATCCGGAGAGCCGCGAATTTTATTGTGACGTGATTATGGACGAGGCTTCCAAGATGAATCAAATGGTGCGTAATCTACTGACGCTCAATCAACTGGAGTTTGGGGAGGATAGTACGCAGTTTGAACGGTTTGATCTTGTGGGTGTGATTGAAGGAGTGCTTCAAAGTTGTGAAATTTTGATTCAGCAGGCGGGAGCGACCGCAGTATTTGTGCATAATGAGCCGGTCTATGTCTGGGCGGATGAATTTAAGACGGAACAGGTGGTGCGTAATTATCTTACAAATGCGATTCATCATGTGGATTTTGAAAAGCGCATTGAGATTCGAATGCAGCAGAAGGAAGATACGGTGAGAGTGACTGTATTTAACAGCGGCAGAGCGATTCCTAGTGAGGATCTTGACAGACTGTGGGATAAGTTCTATAAAGTGGATAAAGCGCATACACGTGAATATGGGGGAAATGGAATCGGACTCTCCATTGTAAAGGCCATTATGGAATCCTTTCATCAGGCATATGGGGTGACGAATTTTGACAATGGGGTGGCTTTCTGGTTTGAACTGGATACATCCGCTGTGAGCCAGGAACAGAGAGTAGAAAATTGTTGAAAAATACAAAAGAATGGTTTAAAATAGGGAAATATGGAAGGTATACGCATATCGCCAGTGTCGTATACCTTTTCTGTATATGTCTGAAAATGGGTATAGTTTGTGGATAAATGAGAGGATACCATATTGTAAAAAGGAAGGAGAGAGATTCGATGTTTGAGACGATTAGTGGGGCGATAGAGACTGTGGATAGTCTGGTGTGGGGATGGGGAATGATCATCCTGTTGTTGGGAACACACATATTTCTGACGCTGCGCACGGGATTTATTCAAAGAAAGACGATCAGCAAGGGGATTCGGCTTTCTGTGACAAAGGACCCGGATGGTGAGGGGGAAGTGAGTCAGTTTGGCGCTTTGGCTACCGCATTAGCATCGACGATTGGGACCGGAAATATTATCGGTGTCGGAACAGCCGTTGCTATGGGCGGTCCGGGAGCGGTTCTCTGGTGCTGGCTGACTGGTGTATTCGGGATTGCGACGAAATATGCAGAATCCCTGATTGCAGTAAAATATCGTGTCAAAACGGAAGATGGGAGAATGCAGGGCGGAGCCATGTACGCGTTGGAGCGTGGGCTGAATATGAAATGGCTTGGAGTGATATTTGCTGTTTTGGCGGGGATGGCTTCTTTTGGAATTGGTTGTGCGACGCAGGTGAATGCAATCGCGGCAGTCTGCGAAGAGAATATAGGGATTCCCAAATGGATCGTTGGAGGTGTGATCGCCGTTTTGACCGCTGCAGTTATTTTTGGTGGCATCAAATCCATTTCCAGAGTATGTGAACGACTGGTTCCTTTTATGGCGGCATTTTATGTGTTGGGATGCATCATTATTCTGTGCATTAATTATGACTATCTGATACCAGCCATTCAGACGATTTTAAAGCTGGCGTTTACAGAAGGGGCAGTGCAGGGAGGTCTGGTAGGAAGCGGTATCCAGATGGCCATGCGTTATGGTGTGGCGAGAGGATTGTTTTCCAATGAGTCCGGTATGGGATCAGCTCCGATTGCAGCGGCGGCGGCACAGACGAGGAATCCGGTGCGGCAAGCGCTGGTTTCTTCTACAGGAACATTCTGGGATACGGTGGTCGTGTGTCTGATGACGGGGTTAGTGTTGGTGTCCACGATTATGAAAAATGATATGATCAATATCGAACCGGGAATGGATGGTGGAATTTTGACTACAAGAGCGTTTTCACAAATTCCTTATCTTGGGCCGATTATTCTGGTTGTAGGGATCATTTCTTTCGCGTATTCTACGATCCTTGGATGGGCGTATTATGGGGAACGCTGCGTGGAATACTGTGCGGGGAAAAAAGGATTGGTTCCCTATCGTTTGCTCTATATTGCGGTAGCGGCGATTGCTCCGGTGGTGGCTTTGGATCTGGTGTGGACGATTGCGGATATTCTCAACGCATTGATGGCAATTCCGAACTTGGTAGCTGTGCTTCTTTTGTCGCCGGTGATTGTCAATGAAACGAAGAAATACATCAACAATCTGGATGCCAGGGATACGACGCCTGTGCCTGTGATAAGATCAGGGAAGAAACTGCGATAAAGAAACTGAAATAGAGGGACTGAGAGAGTGTGACGAGAGGACTCGATAGATGATAGCGATTATTGATTATGATGCGGGAAATATAAAAAGTGTGGAAAAAGCATTGCTTTTGTTGAACCAAGAAGTAGAAATTACAAGGGATCGGGAGACGATTCTTGCGGCGGACAAAGTGATTCTTCCAGGAGTGGGGGCCTTTGGGGATGCCATGGAGAATTTGAACCGGTATCGGTTGACGGAAGTGATTCATCAAGTGACGGAGAAAGGAACCCCATTTCTTGGAATTTGTCTTGGACTTCAACTCTTATTTGAGCGGAGTGAGGAAGCTCCAGGAGTAGAAGGGCTGAACCTGTTAAAAGGAGAGATTCTGCGGATACCAGATCAGGAAGGACTCAAAATTCCGCATATGGGATGGAATTCTTTGCATTTGTCGAATCATGGGAAACTCTTCCAGGGAGTGGAAGAAGGGGCGTATGTGTATTTTGTGCATTCTTATTATTTGAAAGCACAGGAGGAGCAGATCGTGAAAGCGTCGACCGAATACAGTACGCATATTCATGCTTCCGTGGAACAGGGGAACATCTTTGCCTGTCAGTTTCATCCGGAGAAAAGCAGCGATGTGGGTCTGCAGATTTTGAAAAATTTTGTGGCTGTTTGACAGCAGAAGATTTGATGATGGCAGAGGTGACTTTATAATGAAAGCAGATTGTGACAGGCGGAGAATGTCTGTGTGAGGAGGATACGGATATGTTTACGAAAAGAATCATTCCCTGTCTGGATGTGACCGGGGGCAGGGTTGTAAAAGGTGTGAATTTCGTAGATTTGAGGGATGCCGGTGATCCGGTGGAGATTGCAAAAGCGTACGATAAGGCCGGAGCGGACGAGCTGGTATTCCTGGATATCACGGCGACTTCCGACGCGAGGGAGACAGTAGTGGATATGGTGCGCAGGGTTGCGGAGTGTGTATTTATTCCGTTTACCGTAGGGGGTGGTATCCGGACGGTAGAAGATTTCCGGGCATTGCTTCGGGAAGGCGCGGATAAGATTTCTATCAATTCCTCAGCGATCAATACGCCGCAGTTAATCAGCGACGCGGCGGACAAGTTTGGGAGTCAGTGTGTGGTGGTTGCGATTGATGCCAAACGCAGGGAAGAAGGAGATGGATGGAATATCTATAAAAACGGCGGAAGAATTGATGTGGGAATGGATGCGATAGAGTGGGCCCGTAAGGTGGAGGCGCTGGGAGCCGGAGAAATTCTTCTGACCAGCATGGACTGTGACGGTACGAAGGCAGGGTATGACCTAGAATTGACGCGAACGATTGCAGAAAATGTCTCGATTCCAGTCATTGCGTCTGGTGGTGCCGGTACGCTGGAGCATTTTAAAGCGGCGTTGACGGAGGGAAAGGCGGACGCGACACTGGCGGCATCCCTTTTCCATTATAAGGAATTGGAGATTCAAGAGGTAAAAGAGTATCTGCACAAAGAAGGCGTTTCTGTGCGGCTTTGAAATAAGTTTTCAATTGAACGCCTGATCTTTCAAGGAACCAAGAAACGATAAATGAGATAAAATAGATACAGGAGATAAAAAAATGCCGGGAATAAATGGAGATTGGTATGAAGCGTTAAAATGGGAATTTGGGAAAGATTATTATCGTAAGTTG
The DNA here is from genome assembly GCA_022790755.1 of Hespellia sp. Taxonomy (GTDB): domain Bacteria; phylum Bacillota; class Clostridia; order Lachnospirales; family Lachnospiraceae; genus Mediterraneibacter_A. Next base: position 26,935 of record JAAVXR010000054.1, read on the forward strand.
TTTGAAACGGTAAATCAGGAATATCAGACGAGACAAATATTTCCTCCAGCCAATGATATTTTTAATGCCTTTCATTTGACCCCACTCAAAAATGTTAAGGTCGTTATTTTAGGACAAGATCCGTATCATAATAATGGGCAAGCGCATGGATTGTGCTTTTCTGTGCAGAAAGGTGTGGAGATTCCACCCTCACTTGTGAATATCTATCAGGAATTGCATGATGATCTTGGCTGTCGGATTCCGCATCATGGATGTTTGACGAAATGGGCAGAGCAAGGGGTATTGATGCTGAACACGGTATTGACTGTGCGGGCGCATCAGGCAAATTCCCATCGTGGAATCGGCTGGGAGGAATTTACGGATGCGGCGATTCTGGCTTTGAATGGGCAGGACAGACCGATCGTATTTATTCTTTGGGGGGCTCCAGCTCAGCGGAAGGAGCGAATGCTTACGAATCCCAAGCATCTGATATTGAAAGCTCCGCATCCAAGCCCATTGTCTGCATATCGAGGATTTTTTGGAAGCAAGCCTTTTAGCCAGACGAACCAATTTTTGGAGGCGAATGGACTGGATGCAGTTGATTGGCAGATAGAGGATTAAGATGCAATTTTTTTGGTATAATAAAAAGGGTATACCCAAAGGGCATACCGCAATGCATGCGCTCCGCGCGGGTAATTAAGGTATGTTTTTTCTTGACAAATGTGTTTGGAAAAGATAAGATATACCCAGTGATCGCACTACGGAAACTTATGAAGCCCGTAGTCCGGAAGGCTCCTGCGGGGGCCTTTCGTTATATACAGGGACAAAAAGGCGGCGGAACATATGAGGAAGAAACGATTTTTAACATACGAAGAACAGATTGTATTTCTAAAAGAGAAAAAAGATTTAGAAATACGAGATGCAGAATATGCGAAAAAGATATTGTTTAAAATCGGGTATTTTCCGCTGATCAATGGCTACAAAGAGGCGTTTAAAGATTCGGACAGTAAGCGATTTCAAAAAGGTGTGAGTTTTGAAGATATTTATGCACTGTATCAGTTTGATAACGATTTGCGGGGTATTTTCATGAAATATATTTTAGTGGTGGAGCGAAATGTAAAGTCTTCCTTATCCTATCAGTTTTGTCAGATTTATGGGGATATGCAGGAAGACTATTTGGACGACAGCCATTATGATTGCACCGGAAAGAAAAAATTTATTGTTAAAAATATGCTGAAAATAATGGAAGGCCAGATTCGCAAAGACAGTGATTATACGTACATTCGGCACTATATAGAAAATACGGCTATGTACCATTATGGGTATTGTTAAATGTGTTGACGCTTGGCCAGTTGTCAAAAATATACAGCTGCCAAAAAGGTCGGGTACAGACGCCGATTTGCCGGGATTTTGGACCAATCAAGGTGAATGAGATGGGAAAAATGCTGGCAGTCATGACAAAGTTCCGAAATGTATGTGCCCATAATGACCGTTTGTTCGACTTCCATACAAAAGATGCCATTCTTGACAGCGGCCTTCATGAGAGATTGCGGATTAAAAAGATACATGGGCGGTTTGTCTATGGAAAAAATGATTTATTTGCCCTGCTTATTATTTTAAAGTTCTTATTGCCGGAGGACGAGTTTAGGGCGCTGTTTCATGATCTAAAACAGTGTTTCAGAAAGTATTCGGTGCAGAAAGAGATTCTTGAAAAAATGGGGTTTCTAGAAGAATGGGAGCGGATCGGACGGATTAAAAAATATACAAAAGATGAGACAATAAAATACTGTTGAAAACAAAGCAGGATATTTCTACAAAGGAGGTATTCTGTTTTTTCTATGGAAAGAATGATTTATAACGGTTCAGCCTACGGTCTCACGGTATAATCTTTTTAACAAATTTCGGAAATCATATTGACAAATATATGATAATGTGGTTATATGAACATATGAACAGTTATTCATATTTAAAAGGTTAATATAGAGGAGACGATATTATGGGAGAAGCGGTTGGAGTATTAGAAAAGCGAGAAGAAATAAATCATGGTCATGGAGAGAATTGTGACCACGACCACGGAGACCATGAGCATACACACCATCACGACCATGGGGAGAGTTGTGGCTGCGGCCACGACCACGGGGACCATAAGCACACACACCATCATGAGCATGGAGAAGGTTGCGGCCACGACCACGGAAATCATGAGCATACACACCATCACGAGCATGGAGAGAGTTGCGGTTGTGGTCATGATCACGCACATCAGGAACGGCCGGTGGATCATCGGTTTGATCATGTGGAAAAACAGGTATTTCTGGTGGAAAATCTGGATTGCGCGAACTGTGCGGCTAAGATGGAGCGAAAAGTTCAGGAACTGCCGCAGATTGATTACGCGGTTTTGACATTCGCGACCAAACAACTCCAGGTTGTAGCGAATTCCAATGAGGATCTTTTGCCGGAAATACAGGCTGCCTGCTCTTCGATTGAAAGTGGAGTGGTGGTGACTCGACGTGCAGAGAGACATATGCAAAGAAGGACAGAGCGAGAAGAAACGAAAGCAGAGAATCGAAAGAGTATCCTTGAAATTGTATCGGGAACCGCCTTGTTTGTAGCTGGATGGATTTCAATGGAAATGTGGAGTGAAAATGCAGGCATCGTCTGTTTTGTCTTGGGATATTTGATATTGGGACACAACGTGCTGTTGTCCGCGCTGCGAAACCTGACGAAAGGGCATGCATTTGATGAAAACTTTTTGATGAGTATAGCAACGCTGGGAGCGTTTGCAATTCGAGAATTTCCGGAAGCGGTTGGAGTCATGCTATTTTATCGTGTTGGTGAATTGTTCGAGGATATTGCGGTGGAAAAGAGCAGAAGCCAGATTATGGAGGCTGTGGATTTGCGTCCGGAAGTTGTCAATCGTATAGAAGGAGAAGAAGTTCTGGAAATACCGGCCGAGGAGGCTATGATTGGAGATTTGCTCTTGGTTCGTCCAGGGGATCGGATTCCGCTCGATGGACGTGTGGAAGATGGGGAAAGTCGTATTGATACGTCTCCGGTAACAGGAGAACCGGTGCCTGTGACAGCCAAAGCTGGTGATTCGGTGCTTTCCGGTTGTGTGAATACTACAGGACTTTTGCGGATTCGTGTGGAGAAACGGCTGGAAGAGTCAATGGTTACAAAGATTTTAGATTCTGTGGAGAATGCGGCGGCAAGTAAACCACAGATTGACCGTTTTATCACCCGTTTTTCCAGGATATATACACCGGTGGTAGTGTTTCTGGCGCTTGGAACAGCAATCCTTCCTTCGCTTTATTCAGGAAATTGGAATTATTGGATCTACACGGCATTGACGTTTTTGGTAATCAGTTGCCCTTGTGCACTGGTCTTGAGTGTTCCTCTGGCATTTTTTTCCGGAATTGGCGCTGGATCGAAAAAGGGAATTTTATTTAAAGGCGGTGTGGCGATTGAAGGATTACAATCGGTGAAAGCGGTTGTAATGGATAAAACGGGAACGGTAACAGAAGGAAATTTTGTCGTACAGAGTATAGAGACGTCGAATAAAATAGATGTGACGGAGCAAGACCTCTTGTTATGGGCGGCATCTTGCGAAATGAATTCTACACATCCGATTGCAGGAAGCATTCTGACGGCAGCAAAAGAACGCGATTTGAAAATGCAAAGTCCGGAATCTATGGAAGAGTTATCCGGGCGTGGAGTAAAAGCCATGATTCAGGGCAAAAAACTCCTTTGTGGAAATAAAAAACTTTTGGAAGAAAACGGTGTCATTTTAGAGGAAAGGCAGAGGGAGACACATGGTACAATCGTATTTTTGGCGGTTGACGGTGTGTATGCAGGATGTATTCACATTGCGGATACAGTCAAATCCAATTCCAGATCTGCGATCGGAGCTTTGAAACGACTTCATATTGTGACAGCGATGTTGACGGGGGATGCGCAGGAGAGTGCGCAGGCAGTAGCCAAGGAAACTGGAATTGAGGAAGTACATGCCAGGTTGCTTCCGGAGGAAAAGCTGAAAAAGTTGCAGGAAATCCGCAAAAGACATGGTAGCGTTATGTTTGTTGGCGATGGTATCAATGACGCGCCGGTGCTTGCTGGAGCGGATGTGGGTGCAGCAATGGGGAGTGGAGCAGATGCAGCGATAGAGGCCGCTGACGTTGTATTCATGACATCGGATATGAATGCAGTGGTACAGTCGATTCGAATTGCCGCTGTTACAGGAAAAATAGCAAGAGAAAACGTTACATTTGCAATAACGATCAAAATACTTGTCATGATATTTGGTTTACTTGGGTTTGCAAATATGTGGTTTGCGGTCTTTGCAGATACCGGTGTGGCAATGTTATGTATCTTAAATTCTATTCGAATTTTATATAAAAAGAATATTTGACATGGTTCAGCCCTTTGTCGAAAGAGAAGCGACAAAGGGCTGGATTCTGTGCTTGATCGGTCGTAACCATCCGGGAAATCCTGTGGATTGCTTGATTTTAGTATGGGATTCACTTATAATGAAGAAGAATAATGGCAAAAAAGGAGAGACGGCATATGGAAATGGATAAAATAGAAGTAGAACACTGTGATTATTTGCATACTCATACAGAGATTGTCGAAAAAGTTCAGAAGCATATGCCGGAGGCTGAAGAATTACAGGCTTTGTCGAATTTCTTCAAGGTGTTTGGGGATTCAACCAGAATTCGAATCCTGTATGTACTTTTTCAGTCAGAAATGTGTGTCTGTGATCTGGCTCAGGTTTTGAATATGACACAGTCAGCCATTTCGCATCAACTCAGGGTCTTGAAGCAGATGAAGCTGGTCACGAACAGAAGAGAGGGGAAGACGGTATTCTATTCATTGGCAGACGGGCACATTGAGACCATTATGAATCAGGGGATGGAACATATTTCGGAGTAAGGTGGAAGAGGAATGAGATGAGCAAGGATGTTAAGTATAAGGCTTTTGAGGCGGGGGCAGGAATCATTTTGTTTGCCTGTACGTTCTTTGCATTAAATTATCTGACAGAATCGGAACTGCTGATATGGTATCTTGCGGCGTATATACCAGCTTCTATAGATATTTATATAAAAGTAGTAAGTAATATCAGGCACCTAAAGATATTTAATGAGCATTTTTTGATTGTATTAGCGACCATAGGAGCGTTTTTGGTAGGAGAGTTTGCGGAAGCGGTTGCGGTCATGCTTTTTTTCCAGATTGGTGAGTTGTTGGAATTACTTTCACTGGAACGTTCGAAACGCGCGATCACGGAATTTATGGACATAAGACCGGAATATGCGAATTGGAAGTTGGGCGATAAGGAGTTTGTGGTAGAGCCTAGCCATTTGAAAATAGATCATATTATTATCATTAAACCGGGAGAACGAATTCCTGTAGATGCGATTGTGATATCCGGCAACAGTACCATTGACACCAAAGCTTTGACGGGGGAGGCAATGCCGCAGGAAGTGGTGGAAGGAGATGTGCTGTATAGTGGGAGCATCAATCTGACTGGTGTATTGGAAGCAAGGGTATTTCGGGAATATGTGGATTCCACAGCGACCAGGATTTTAGATTTGGTGGAAGAAGCAAATGCAAAAAAGGGTGAAAACGAGCGTTTTGTGGATAAATTTACTGTAATTTACACACCGCTTGTTATGTTACTGGCTTTTGCAGTAATGATTATCCCGTCCGTAACTTTTGCACAAGATCAAGTGCATACATGGGTGTATAGAGGGTTAATTGTTCTGGTGACGGCAATTCCGTGTGGTCTGATGTTGTCGGTACCTTTGGCCTTCTTTGGCGGAATTGGTTCGGCTGCCCGGCAGGGGATTTTGATCAAAGGATGTAATTATCTGGAGGATTTGGCAAAAGTTGACACGTTTGTGTTTGATAAAACGGGTACGCTGACGAAAGGGGTTTTTGCCGTTTCGGAGATTCATCCGCGAAAAATAACCAATGAAAAAATGTTGGAAGTCGTCGCTTATGCAGAGGCTTATTCGAATCATCCGATTGCATTTTCACTGCGGAAGGCATATGGAGAGCAGATTGACCGGAAGAAAGTGGAACTCGTACGGGAATATTCCGGGTTTGGTGTTCAGGCGATGATTGAAGGAAAAGAAGTCTTGGTGGGCAATGCGAAATTCTTGAGTGAACATCAGATTTACCATCAAAAGCCGGATCATTCGGGCACAGCAGTTCATCTGGCGATTGATCATGTCTATGAAGGATATATTTTGATTACAGATATTTTGCGGGAAGATACAATAGAGACGATGGCAGAATTAAAGCGTGATCAGAAAGTTCTTGTTATGTTGACCGGAGATAACGAGAAAGCGGCGCAGTCTATGGGAAAGCGGTTGAATATTGATTATGTATATGCAAATCTTCTTCCCGGCGACAAAGTAGCAAAGCTCGAGGAATTTATAGAAAGTGAGATGGGGGAAGATAAGCTTGCATTTGTTGGAGATGGATTGAATGATGCGCCGGTACTTGCCAGGGCAGATATTGGGATCGCCATGGGAGGTCTGGGCTCGGATGCGGCAATTGAAGCGGCAGATATTGTATTGATGGAAGACGAACCATATCGTATTATTACTGCTTTGAATATTGCAAAGGAGACGATTCATATTGTGAAGCAGAATATGGCATTTGCAATTGGAATCAAGTTGATTTTGCTGGGACTTGCGGCGGTAGGATTTGTGACGATGCGTAATGCGATTGTGGCGGATATGGGAGTGCTCATTATTAATTTATTGAATTCATACTGGGTACTGAAGTATTTAGAATAAACCTGCATGTGCCTGCAAAAGGAGAGGATACTATGAGAAAGGTACTGGTAATTTTGGCAGTTCTGATGCTTTGTGTTTTGTCAGGCTGTGAAAAAACGGACTATATGCAAGATGGGACTGCTTCGCTGGAAGCTGGGCGATATGAGGAAGCGGTTGAAACTTTTGAGAAAGCGGTGGAAGAAGAGGAGAATATCGGGGAGGCGTACAGAGGAATTGGAATTGCCCGGTATGAGTTGGAGCAGTACGAGGAAGCTTTGAAGTCTTTTGAGGAAGCTCTGAAGTATGAAATCGAAAAAACACCTACGATCTATAATCTGATGGGTGTTTGTGACATGCGATTGGAGAGCTACCAGAGTGCGCTTAACAATTTTCAAGTTGGAATTACTACAGCTGAAAATGCTGAGGAAGACTATTCTGAGATTATCAGAGAAATGAAATATAATGAAGTGATCTGTTATGAGAAATTGCTGGATTGGAATAACGCAAAAACAAAAATAGAAGAATATATCGCGGCGTATCCGGATGATTCGGAGGCGGCAAGGGAAGCTCAGTTTTTGCGTACACGGTAAGCAACGCTACCGGTATAGTCTTCTGGAGTCGGAAACGTCTCTAATAACCAGGAATCATATTGATGATTCACATGATCGGCGTACCAAATGGTGGCGGAATGTGTCTTTGGTTTTAAACAGAAATCTTTGGTGGAAGCGTAAAGGCCGTCTCCCGTGGCTTTGAGAAGCGCTTCCTTCATTGTCCAATATTGGAAAAAAAGTGTTTTTTGTTCGGTATCTGATGTGGAACACCATGTTTCGATCTCATCCGGATGAAAGAAATGTCGAACGATGGACTCCATGCGGGGAGTCCTTTTTCTACATTCGATGTCGATGCCAATTTCAGATAGAAAAGAAAATGCAGCGACGATCCATTCTCCGGAATGGGAAAGATTAAAATGCAGGGGAAAGTTCCAACAGAGCTTTCCGTGTTCTTCTTTTTGTAATTGGACCTGTTGTTCTGGGGAATTACTACAATGGGCCAACATTCGTTTGATCAGTAAGTGTCCTTTCAAATATTGTGCTTTTACTTCGGGGGAATGGAATCGTTCGGCGGCCAGAAGCTCCTCTTGGGAAAAAAGAGCCAGTTCACGCTCTGTCAGAGGGCAATCTTTCTGGTGTAAGAGCCAGATCTGAATGCCGTTTTCTATGTGAGAGTAGTCTTGCTGTAAATGGAAATTCCAGGATTGCATTCGCGCGGTATAAATCTGCAAAATAAAGCTCCTTTCTCGTGGTGAAGTGCGTGTGGAAAGCTGTTAAACTTTGTTTATTATACAGAACGACAAGGTATTTGTAAAGCAGAAGGGTAGAGTTGATTATGATATATGATTTAGCAAAAATAGAGGAACGAATCATTTTGGTTGGTGTTCAGACTGCCGAAGCTGGGAGCGGCGAGGAATCTCTGGATGAGTTGGAAGAATTAGTCCGTACGGCTGGAGCATCTGTCTGCGGTCGAATACTGCAGGTACGGGAATCCATACATCCTGGCACATATATAGGAAAGGGAAAAATACAGGAATTAAAATTTCAAATCTTTGAGGCAGAGGCAACCGGGATTGTCTGTGATGATGAGTTGTCACCTGCACAACTTGGAAATTTGGAAAAAGAATTGGATTGTAAAATTATGGATCGTACTCTTCTGATTTTGGATATCTTTGCCAGGAGGGCCACGAGTAGCGAGGGAAATATACAGGTGGAATTGGCACAATTGCGTTATCGGGCATCTCGTCTGGTAGGATTGAGGAATTCTCTGTCTCGCTTGGGAGGCGGTATTGGGACCAGAGGACCGGGAGAAAAGAAGCTGGAGATGGATCGAAGACTGATTCGGACCAGAATTGGCCAGTTGAAACGCCAATTACAGGAAGTAAAGAAGCACAGGGAACAGATTCATGCACAGAGAACAAAATCCCATATAAAAACGGCAGCTCTTGTAGGTTATTCTAACGCGGGAAAGAGCTCCTGGCTGAATGCGATAACCGGGACGAATGTCCTGGCAGACGATATGCTTTTTGCTACTCTGGATACGACAACGCGTGTTGTAGAATTGCCGGATGGGCAGGAAATTTTGCTGACAGATACGGTAGGATTTATCCAAAAGTTGCCGCATCATCTGATTGAAGCCTTTCGAAGTACGCTGGAGGAGGTTCTTTATGCAGACATCATCATACATGTTGTGGATGCTTCCAATCCGCAAATGGATAGGCAGATGCATGTTGTCTATGAGACTCTTCAGAGTCTAGGGGTTCAGGAAAAACCTGTGATTACATTATTTAACAAACAGGATAAGCTCGCCTCGTCGGTCTGTGTGAAAGACCTGCATGCAGACTATACGATACTGGCATCTGTAAAAGACGGACAGGGAATGATGGAGCTTAAACAAGCACTGGCGGAAATCCTGCGCGGCGATCAGATTTATATTGAAAGAACGATTTCTTATGAGAAAGCGGGATTGATTCAAGTGATACGCAGAAACGGACAACTTATAGGAGAAGAATATTTGGAAACAGGGATCAGGATAAAAGCATATGTACCAAAAGAGCTGTATTTTCAGCTTTTATAAACAGTTTGTATGGAGAGAAAAATGAATGAACTTGCATCGGAGAAAATCGGAAAATTAATTGCAAAATTTTCAATACCGGCGATCATCAGTATGTTGGTTAGCTCGCTTTATAATATCGTAGATCAGATTTTTATTGGTCAGGGTGTGGGGATGTTGGGAAATGCTGCGACAAATATTGCATTTCCTGTGTCGATTATCTGTACGGCGACAGCGCTGCTTCTAGGAATTGGAAGCGCATCGAATTATAATCTGGAAACAGGTGCTGGAAATACAGAGCGAGGATGTGAAATCATAGGGACGGGCTTGTCTATGTTGGCAATTTGCGGAACCATCATTGCAATCGTTGTGCTTGTGTTTTTAGATGGGTTGCTGTATGTTTTTGGGGTGACGCCGGATGTATTGCCCTATGCTCAGGATTATACGGGAATCACAGCGTTTGGAATTCCCTTTTTGATTCTGACAACGGGAGGAAATCATATGATTCGTGCGGACAGGAGTCCGACGTATTCCATGGTCTGTATGCTGAGTGGCGCGATCACGAATACGATTCTCGATCCCCTGTTTATTTTTCAATTTCACTGGGGGATCAAAGGAGCCGCCTGGGCGACCATTATCGGGCAGATTCTATCCGGCAGTATGGTGATTCTCTACTTTGCATATCTTCGAAAAATGAAGTTGGAGAGGAGAATGTTGTTGCCGAAGGTATCCTGTCTGCGTGCGATTCTTTCCCTTGGTATGGCGTCCTGTATCAATCAGATTGCTATGGCGGCCGTACAGATTACGATGAATAATACTTTGCGTCGTTTTGGTGCGGATTCTATTTACGGCTCTGAGATTCCTCTTGCATGTTCTGGCGTGATCTCGAAAGTAAATATGGTGTTTATGGCAATCTGTATTGGAATTTCGCAGGGGTGTCAGCCGATCATTGGGTATAATTATGGGGCAAAAAATTATGCGAGAGTGGAGGAGACAGTGAAGAAGGCGGCGTTTTTATCTGTCTTGACGGGAATGGGATTTTTTCTTTGTTTTCAGATTTTTCCACGGCAGATTATCCGTGTATTTGGAAGCGGAAGTGAAATTTATTTGCATTTTGCAGAGCGATATTTTCGGATTTATATGTTTATGACATTTTTAAACGGGTTGCATCCGCTTTCATCCGGTTTTTTTACCTCTATCGGACAGGCGAAGCTGGGAGCGATCATATCTTTGACAAGGCAAGTGATTTTTCTACTCCCGCTGATTTTGCTCTTTTCTAACATGATGGGAATAGATGGTGTAATGTATGCAGGGCCGATCGCGGACGGGGCGGCTGCGATCGTTGCAATTTGGCTGGCAGGGAAAGAATTGCGCAGGATGAGTGATATGTGATATTGGCCTATAGATTCCTTTTGCCGGGAAGTTGTGCCAGAATGGTAGCGCTAAACATCAATAAACAGCCAAATATTTCCCGAGGAGACAGAATTTGATGTAGAATCACCCATCCTCCGAGGACGGAGAAAACCGACTCTAGACTCATGATTAGAGCGGCGATGGAAGGGTCCGCGTCTTTCTGTGCGATCACCTGCAGAGTATAGGCCACACCGCAGGACAGAACTCCCGCATAGAGCAGTGGGAGAGCGGCAGCTAAAATATAAGAGATATCAGGCGTTTCCGTAAAGAACATGAAAATCGCATTGATGATTCCCGCTACCAAGAATTCCAGGCAGGAGAGGCGCAGGCCGTCTGTTTTGGGGGAGAAGTGATCTACAAACATGATTTGGAGTGCAAAGATGACGGCACAGAGCAGTGCATATGCGTCGCCCTTTCCCAGTGAGAAAGAATCTGTTATACAGAGTAGATACATTCCAATCACTGCTACAAGAACACCGAGCCAGATATGCAAGCCAGCTTTTTTTTTCAAGAAAATTCCAAATATTGGAACAAATAATATATATAAGGCGGTTAGAAAGCCCACTTTTCCAGCAGGAGAGTAGAGCAGGGCGACTTGTTGTACTCCGGAGGCAAATGCCAATGGGATTCCGCAACAGATAGCGCCGACATAGAGCGTTTTCTTATCTACGCTATGGGAAGACACCTGAGAGGCATTCTTTTTGCGGTCTAGAAGCCAGATACAGGGTAACAGTACAATGGAACCGATGAAGAATCGAATGCTGTTGAAAGTAAATGGTTCCATGTATTCCATTCCGATTTGCTGGGCCACAAATGCAAGTCCCCAGATGAATGCAGAAAGGAATAACATAGAATTTATCTTTAGCTTATTCATGTCAGATATAACCTCCGTCCAATCCAATAATTTGCCCAGTCAAGTAGGCGGGAGCGTGCGCCAAATCATAAATCAGTTTGGCGGTTTCTTCCGGTGTACCGAAACGTCCAGAAGGAATCTCCTCTATAAGAGCGTTGCGCTCAATCTCCGATAGTTGTGCATTCATTTCAGTGTCAATCACTCCACAGGCAATCGCATTGACCTGTATGTTGCTGGGGGCAAGTTCTTTGGCAAGCGCCATGGTTAGGCCCTGAATACCGGCTTTTGATGCCGAATATGCGACTTCGCAGGAAGCGCCAACGCGTCCCCACATGGATGAAATGTTGATGATTTTACCGGCTTTTTGGTGTATCATATAGGGAATTGCACTGCGGCAGGTGTAAAATGCAGAAGAAAGATTCGTTTGAATGATATGGTTCCACTCTTCGTCTGTCATATCGGCGAGAAGACCTATATGTGAAATGCCGGCATTATTGATTAGAATATCAATACCGTCACAATAGCTTTCGATGGAGCGAAAAATAGCACGAACGGCATCAGGATCGCCTATGTCTCCAGGAACAGCCCGACAGGAAATACAGGATGAGGTGAGTGTGTTGCAAATATGATGCAATTCATCGACTGAGGTATGACAATTTAAAAAAAGACGATAATTTTTTTGGGCAAAAATAAAAGCACAGGCTTTACCGATTCCACGGGAAGCACCTGTGATAAGAATATTTTTTTCATTCATAATATTTGATAACTCCTCGGCAGTGAACTTTCATAAAAATACAGAAAAAGATAAAGAGTTGCCGCATATCTTCATCTTCTGCAGCAACCCTGCTATTTCTGAGGCTCCGTCATTTACTTTGCTGTTTAAATATTTCGTCCAGAACAGAGACGGGTACAGTTTTGGACGCTTTTCTATTCTCAGCAACGGCTTCTTTTAATTCAGAACGAAGAATCGGTATTTCCTTCGGAGCATCAATTGCAACTTTTACCCAGTCTGCTCCGGTATCTACGATTGTGAGCGTAATATTGTCATTGATGGAAATAGATTCGCCTTTCCGGCGTTGCAATATGAGCATTTTATGCGTCCTCCTTCTGGGTAATCTCACCGAGTGTATGACGGAAGGTGTATTCTGGTTGTTCCAGTATAATCTGTTTTGCCTGTCGATTCAAGGCGTTTACTGCAAGAGGTGCTTTTAAGTTTACTGTAGTCTCAGCGATGGAGTCGCGCACAACGCTGATCACGTAATAAGAAATATCTTTTTCAGAAGAGGTTCCCAACTCTGCAAGATCTTCCTGAGAGAGAAGAGGGGCATAGTCGGGAAAGATTCCAAAAGGATTCATTACAATAAACGATAGCGTTTCATCCTCCAGACTTTGTAGAGAGATTAAAGAATCGTTATCCTCATGAAAAGGAATGGGAAGATATTTGGTAAAAGATTCAAAACCAAAAAGACCATTGATAATATGGATGGTATCTTCCTGCTCGTACGAAATCTGACCAAAATATTTTGCATTGATATTCAATGTAGTATACCTCCTGGGATTCAAATAAACCGAAATAAAAGTAAGGGCCTGTTAAGCCCTTACATCCAATGGTTCATAGTTTGGGTCTGCACTTGGTGGTACATAAATCGGTCCACCGACATACTCGATTAACAAATCCGGATACTGCGTAATAGACATTTCAATGTTGCCTGGAACAAATTCAAAATTACCGTTTGCTATTTTCAAATCAAAGTTCAATTTATCCATCTCATAATTAATCGTTAGATTGCCTGGCTGATATTGTATATCAACTGGTGCGGACGGTGTAAAGCCAAGTTGAAATTCCCCTGTAGGTGCAGCCGTTCTTTGTTGCATGATCTGACCAATCACATCCTCCCCTATATCGGCTTTCAATAAAAGTTGCCCCTCTTGTGCCAACTGAGCAGTGGCACTGTACGCAGCTTCTCTACCTTGTTGAGCTCTTTGAGCAACACTTCTTGTAGGGGTAGGGCTCACAGAGTTTCTCGCTTCAAAAGAATCCAGATTCAATTTGACAGGACGACTCTTGATGGATAATTTGCCGTCTGTCTTATGGATCTCTAATTCTGCTCTGGAACGGGAATACTCCAAACGAGCGCTGTCAATCTTTAATTCATATTGAATGGGGACACTGGTAATTTTTAAAAGCTGATCCATTAGGTATTCCTCCCTTCCCTTTATTTGACCTTTATCAATTCATAAAATCAATAAATGATGGTGTTAAAATATTGTTCCCGACTTTTAAAGCAGCATTATAAGCATACTGAGCCCACGAGAAATTCATAATCGCTTCTGCCATATCGACATTCACGACTTTATCATATTGTGTTGCAATACTGATCTCGTTGGTTTCCAAGCGTTCTTTGGTGGTTGTCAAAAACTCAGTTTTTGTACCTAGATTCGTCACCTTCTCGAGGACGTTGCTCCGTCCTGCATCAAAAGCCTCTAGAAGTTGGGAATATCTGTCATAGTCAAAGTCTTCTTTCTCCAATTCTTCCGCAATCATACCGGCCAAAGCGATCATATTCTTGGGATCTCCATTATCATCAACACCATAACCGATCACTTCAATTCCAGGAAGGGCAATATCAAACGCACTAGTTTCACCCACTTTCAACGGTGCGTCACCAGCAGCATTTGCACTGGTTACATCCAGCCCAAAACCTAGATCGACATATAATTTTTCGTCGGCGAGAGCATCAAGACTCGCTTTATTGGCTGGATCTGATACATCAAAACCGCGATAAGTTAACGTATTTGTGTCTTTATCCCACTTGAATGGGATTTCGTAGCTGTCGCTACCCGCGTATACATATTTTCCATCGTAAGTGGCATTTAAACTCAACATCAAGCTCTCTTGAGCACCTTTCCAGGCAGCGGCATAAGTTTTTCTTGTATCAAGGGAACCGTTGGTACCGTTTAATGCCTCCAAACCGTAATTTTTACTCAGATTCAACGTAATTGAATTAATTTGCATTGCGCTGTCTTCCTGTGCGTCCAGGAAAGACTGTGCGTCTTTGACGGTGGAAAGATAATCGTCATTTTTAGCATATTTTTTTTCCAGAAGAGATGCGCGCAGGGCATTTGCAGGGTCTTCTGATACGGAATTAAACTTGCGACCAGTCATAACTTTTGTTCTGGCAGAATCCAGATTGGTCAAAGACGTTGCAAGATTAGATTTATAATTTCTTAAAATTGCATTCGTAGTGATTCTCATGTGATAGACCTCCTATTACCTGCCAACGACGCCAGTGCCGTTGATCAGTTTGTCAAGCGCTTCATCCAGAGTTGTCATAAGACGAGCGGCCGCTGCATAAGACTGATTATAGTGCAGTAGATTCATACCTTCTTCATCCAATTGCACTCCTGAAATACTATCCCTGGAATTAGCTGTCTTATTCAAAACAGCAATTTGATTTGCTAAAGTAGTTTCCGCCGCCTTTTTGTCGACTCCTAGCGTATCTTCAATGTTGTTAAAGCAGCTATAAAATGAACCAGTAAAAAATGTGGTGTTGCTTCCCGCATGAGTAAAGCTAACATCTTTTTCTAAAAGGTTTATCATATTCAAAATGTTTTCGTTCGCGCCGGAAGGAATTGTGCCATCAGCTCCTACATTTACAGAAGGAGTAATATAGTACGTACCATTCACCCAACCGGAAGCCAAACGAATGTTAGAGGCACTCATAGGCTCATTCGCATTTATTTTTTCAAATAGAGGATTCGTACCTGGCTGTCTGACTCCATTTGCGTCGACAGTTTCATTCATTTTGTTGAATTCTTCTGCAAAGGTCGCCACAAAAGTATCGAATGCCTTTTCATAATAACCTATTCCATTGAAATCAGAATCGTCAAAAGTACCAGATTTGTTTAGACAATCCAAAGTACCTTTCAGACTACCTGATCCAAGACGATCCGTGACATTGATTCCGCTATTTCCTTTGCAATCTGTCAGGAATAGCTCTACCGGATCTCCAGTGATATCTGCATCAAAACTGCCATAGGTTCCATCGGAAATCAGAGGAATCTTTCTTCCTGTGGTATCTACAAAATAGACATCCAAAATCTCTACTGTCTCTTTAGGGCCAATCGGCTGATCCCAGTAATCGACTGAGATTGGCAGGTAACTACCCAACTCATCCAGCAGTTTATTTCTTTCATCCAACAATTCCAGAGCTGGATTACCAAGCACCTGGCTATTTTTGATGGTAGTGTTCAGATTTGCGATGTTTTGTAAAACTTTATTTAGATCGGCTACATCGGTAGTCTGGAAGCCCATCTGCATGTCATCACGGACCTCTTTCAGACGAGTAGCATTCTCATGGAACAAATTCAGCAGATTCTGCATATTTGAACGAACCATGCTGTCGTATTCTTTTTCTCCAACATGTTCACCCAAAGTGTCCAGTGAATTGGAAATACTGATCAGGGCCTGTTTGATACCGGCCATAGTCGTCTCATCAAAAATGGGTTCGAGCTGTTCCAGGCCCGCAGCCTGTGCATCTGTGGTTCCAAGTTTACAGATCTGAGAACGATATTGTGCATCCAAAAATGGATCTCGTAACTGGGAAACCGAGAGCATCTCTACACCATATCCAACCACAATGTTTGGATTAGAGTTGTAGAAATGACCACCTTGTGTGTTCAGACTTGCGATGTCAAGACGCTGTCTGGTATAACCTTCTGTATTAATATTGGCAATATTCTGACCGGTGACATCCAGAGCACGCTGGCTCGCTGCCATTGCAAGCTGTGCAGTGGTGAAACCGGCAAATGTAGAACGTATCATCTGTCTCCTCCTTACTTAAACAGAACGACTGGTAAAATGTTTTTTATTGTCGTCATCTTTTTTGTCGCCGGTCGGAGAATAGGTATTTTTCCCCGCCATATCTGAGCTGATTGCAGATTGTATCACGTGAAGATTGACCTCAATTGCATTTTTCGCGCTCTCACTGATAGATTGAAATGTACGAACCTGTTCGGATAACCGATTGAAGAGCGGTGTCAATTCTGTGACCGAATCTTCCGGAGCATGTTCCAGAATCTGACGAAAGGTATAATCTTTCATGCCAAGGCGTTCCTGTTCCGCTTCACGTTTTTGCTCCAAACCACGGAGACGAAGAATTGCAGCCTGTTCTTTGTTCATGCATTCCTCGACAAAAGTGACTCGATTCTTGACAGTAGCCTCAAGCTTAGACTGTTCGACAGAAATCAACCCATCAAAAAGCTCTACAAATTCTTCAATGATTTTGATAAAATCTGTAAATGTATTCATAACCCGCCCCCTTATACCAAAAGCATTTTCGCTGCTATGGCATGTGGGTCAATCTGATAGGTTTGCGCATGAACCTGATTCTGCAGGTTTTGAATCTTATCTGCAGAAGCTGTATTCCTGATCTCGGAAGAAATCTGATGAGAAAGAGACTTGGCAAAATGATGTTCTTCGATCTCTTTTGGATCGGACTGTATAATGATAGCATCATAACTGCGTCCACCATCAGAAACAGGACCAGGTACAGAATTATCTTTTGTATGAAGACGTAAATCCGTGTAATTATTGATTACATTATTAGTAGATATTTTCATACGATGCTCCTTCTAGTGCATTATCAAAAAGCTGTGTTCTACTGGCTATATTATGATTATCGGCATAAATTTGGAAATCATAACCGTAAATTAAAAGAATTCATTTCCCAGCCAGATGCTGCATCAAAACAGAAGGAATGTTGTCAAGAGAAGTTTGTGTACATACTGCGCCGATCTTGTAAGCGACCATAGGCATACCATATACAACACAAGTTTCTTTGTCCTGTCCAATCGTATAAGCACCAGCTTTGCGCATCTTAAGAAGGCCTTCTGCGCCGTCACTGCCCATACCTGTCATAATAATACCAACTTTGCGTATGGCAACGTTTTTGGCAATGGTGGAGAACAAAACATCTACAGAAGGTGCATGACCGCTCACTTTGGCACCAAGGTGGCACTGTACAGTATAATTGCGTCCGGAACGAACAACTTCCATCTGTTTACCGCCTGGTGCGATCAGAACCAGACCGGGGCGAATCACATCCCCATTTTGAGCTTCCTTCACCTCCAGATTACAAATACGATTGAGGCGCTGTGCGTACATAGCAGTGAACCCTTCCGGCATATGCTGTGTTACTACGATTCCAGGCATCTGTGCCGGAAGATTTTCCAGAACCGCGAGAGTGGCTTCTGTTCCACCGGTAGATGCGCCAATTCCTATAATTGTAGAATCCAGAACTGTTCGGGATAAGGAAGGGAAAGCAATGGAAGCTCGATTTGTTTTTGTAACCGGAGTAGAAGCGGAGGGTCGTTGAACTCCGATACGGACCTTTGCTTTGGAAGCGGCCCTTACTTTCAATGCCAAGGTTTGTGAAAAAATGTCTTTGGAATTACGCTTACTCATGTCTGGTTTGCGGACGAAATCAACCGCGCCGGCAGAGAGAGCGTCAAAAACACTGAGATTTAAGGAAGAAACCAAAACAACCGGAATCGGGTTTGTGGGCAGAAGTTGCTTAAGAAAATCAATTCCACTAAGACCAGGCATTTCTACGTCCAATGTGAGAACGTCCGGCTTTAATTGGGGAATTTTGTTCTTGGCGTCATATGCGTTGATCGCATAGCCTACAACTTCAATATCAGACTGAGAAGCCAGTATTTGCATAATCATTTGACGGAACAGATTGGAATCATCGACGACCATAACTTTAATTTTTTTATTCATAGTATTTCCCTTCCATAAAATATTGTAGCGTTTCATTAAAGAAAGCTGCTTCTGAAGATTCAAAAGCAGCTAAACCCCTTATTCTTTGCGATAAGTGGCAGGCTCTAAGTATCGATAGGGTGTCGCGTCTTTATTTAAACTTTCTGAATGACCGATTAACAAATAACCACCCGGGTTTGTTGCCTGAAAGAAACGATTGACCAAGGCATCTTTGGTTGCCTGATCGAAATAAATCATGACGTTTCGGCAAAAAATCACATCAAATTTTAGTTTAAATTTGATAGGATTCATCAAGTTGAACTCACGGAAGATAACATTGGAGCGAATCTCTGGTGAAACGGTGTATAGTCCTGGTCGATCCGCTGGACGGAAATATTTTTTCTTCCAGGCAGGGGAAACTTCTTTTAGAGAAGTTTCGTCATACACGGCATGCATTGCAGCCTGTAAAGCGTTCTGAGAGATGTCGGTTGCGAGTACTCTTGTATCCCACTGAGAGGCTTTCATTCCCAGATATTCTTTTAAGATCATAGAAATAGTGTAAGGCTCTTCTCCCGAAGAACAACCAGCGCTCCAGATGCTGAGCGTGCGATTCTTTTTTTTGCTAATCAGCTCTGGAAGAATTCTGTCAGTGAAGAATTTAAAATGAGACTCTTCACGCATAAAGTATGTATAATTTGTCGTGAGCTTATTCAACATCAATTCCAGATCTTCCGGACGTTTGTTTTTCAACAGGTCATCCACATAGTCCTGGAAAGAAGTAAAGCCCATAGCCATAATCGTTTTAGAAAGGCGGCTTGTAATCAGAGGCCGCTTTTTGGATAAATCAATACCGTAATTACTTTTTACAAAATGAACCAACCGGTTAAAATCGTTGTCGCTAATTGTTAACATGTTAGTATGCTCCTTTGTGCTTAGTAGGTCCGAATCAATTGTTCACAATCCAGGAACAAAATGACAGAACGAGCACCGGATGAGATCATTCCACTGATAAGTTCCTGTTGATTTTCTACAGGTACAGGGGCGATCTGACTTTGATCAATATCCATAACCTGTTGAATTGCATCTACGATTACTCCGATTGTTGTATTACCAATGTTCAATACGATAATACAGGTTGAGCTTGTATATTCGATAGAAGGTTTTCCCATTCGAAGCCGTATATCAATGATTGGGATAATCTGTCCTCTTAGATTTATGATTCCTTTTACATAATCTGGAACAAGAGGCAAAAGTGTAATTGCATGGTTCGTGATAATCTCAATTACATAATTTGTGCTCACTCCAATATTGAGGCCGTCACTGCTGAATACTAAGAAGCGTTCTGTAGCGGTATCAATGCCTTTTTCAAGAACTTCATCATATATTGTGTTTTCCTGTGTATCTGCTGACATAATCATTCCTCCGAATCTTTCTGCAGTTTACTATATAAAGTCCGCCGCCGAATAGACGGCATATGTTCAGGGATGCCCAATGCGCCCGCAAAACTTTTATTTATGACGGTGCGTTCCTTTATGGACGCACGTGGATTTAGCTTAGTAATAATTGTGAGATACAGAATATAAGCTATGGATATCCAGGATAAGACTGATATTACCATCTCCCAGAATCGTACATCCGCTGATTCCTGAATCTTTAATATTAAAATGACTCAGGAATGGAGGCAGTGGTTTTACAACTACCTGCTGTTCACCCAACAGTTCATCGACGAACAGACAGTAGGACTTATCGCTGGCCTCTACCCAGATCAAAATACCATCTTCGATATTTGTCACCTCTGTATCAATATGATATAAGTCGTGAATTCTGATAATCGGGTAGAAAGTGTCCAAACACTTAATAATCTCATTGCCGCTGGAATCCAGAATCACATCTTCACGCGCTGCCTTGAAAGACTGGCGGATATTGGCAATTGGTATCGTAAACATGGAAGAACCAACGGAAATTTCCATTCCGTCTGCGATAGCCATGGTTAGAGGAATCTTCAAAGTGGTGCAACTTCCTTTGCCAAGTTCGCTGGTTATGATGATTGTACCGCCTACAGCTTCTACGTTCTTCTTAACGACATCCAATCCAACCCCACGACCGGAATACTCCGTGACCTCTTCGTTTGTCGAGAAGCCAGGCAACATGAGAAGCTGGAGAATCTCTTTTTGAGAATACTCGCTGGCAGGTTTTACGAGAAGACCATTGCGTTCTGCTTTGGCCAAAATCTTATCTGTATCCATTCCCTTACCGTCGTCACTGATAGAAATGATAACTTCACTTCCGGTGTGTGTGGCGGAGAGGATGATTTCTGCCTGAGGGTCCTTGCCGGCAGCAATACGTTCTTCTTCGGTATCCTCAATACCATGGTCCATAGAGTTACGGACAATATGCATGATCGGATCACTGATACTGTCGACAATGGTCTTATCCACTTCTGTATTTTCTCCAATGATCGTGAGCCGTGTATCTTTGTTCAGCTTTTTCTTCATATCACGGACAATACGATTCATCTTCTGGAATGTTCCGGAAACTGGAACCATACGAAGAGACATAGCAATGTCCTGCAGATCATCGGTGAGTTTTCTTAATTGACGTGCTGATTTCATAAAATTATCAAGCTTAAGATCCTGCAGATCCGGTGAAGATCTTACCATGGATTCTGCGATTACAATCTCGCCAACAATAGCCACCAGACTGTCGAGTTTGGATAGATTGACACTGATCAAACTCTGTTTAACCGGCGCGTTTCCTCCGGAAGCTGGAGGGGTATTTGAGGTACCGCTTGCGGACGGTGTAGCTTTGGATTTTGTTTCAGAATCCGCTGGTGTAGCTGTGGCTTGTTTTTTCTCTTTTTGTTTGACAGAAGCATTTTCAAAAACTTCATAGGTTTCTACATTACTCTGGTCACTGATGACATGTACCGCTTTCTCGACATCTTCTTGGGAAGAGAGTCCAACAAAGAAACCATTTTCAACAATCGTGTCAGCTGTATCGCTGTTGGTTTCCACGTCTTCCGGATAGTGTTCAAATTGGAGTTCCACTTCTCTCAGAGCCGTAATAATCATGAAAGCACGAAGGTTCTCCATCCCACTGCCCTCATCAAAGTGGATTCTGATAAAATAAGGCATCTCACTTTTGGGACATCCTGCGAGATCCTGATTGATTACAGCAATAGCTTGGGCGTCAGCAGGCGCTGAGACCGGAGCAGTCTTTTCATCGCTTTGAGTGCCTTCAGAATTCCCTTCTCCTGGACCACTGATTTTTTCCAAAAAAGTATTAATGTTTGCAATAATCTGGTCGATATTAGTACTAAGAGGTTCGTTGTTTTCGATTTTTTCTACTTCGGTGCGAAGAGCGTCTGTAGATTGGAACATCAGATTGAACAGATCACTCTTATGAGCTTCATCCATAGCGTCCATGCCATTTTCACGGATAAAGAAGAATAGATCTTCGATATGATGGGCGATTTCCATCAGAGTGGAGAATTCCATCATGGCAGAGGAACCCTTGATAGTGTGCATAATACGGAAAATTTCATTGACATCGTTTGATGTGAAATCTTCGTTTTTCTCTGCTTCTATCAAAAGTTCATCTAATTGTTCCAACAAAGTGTTTGTTTCGTAAAGATACATTTCAAGCATATTATCCATAACAAAATACCGCCTTATCTTCTAAAATGTATAAATATATAATAGTAGCTATTATTTTTATCGTCAAGTCCAGATGAAAAGATAAGGGCAAATTTATAGAGTAGGTGAAAAAATGTCAAATATTTTAAAAGTTACAACTCCGATTAATAACTATGAGAATACAGCAAACAGACCGAACGTGTCACAGCAGACGGAGGACATAAATATCAAGAATCCGGTGGACCCTCAACGAGTCGTACGGCCGGATGGGCGGACGGATGCGAACAGCGAGCAAGATAGGCAGATTTCTTATGAGTCTAATTTTGGAAATTTTGTACAATCTTTACGCGATGTGCCGAGACTTCGGGAGATTATGACCAAGATGATATTCGGAGGAATGGCCAATCTGGTAGAGGCTGGGATCGGCAAGGGTACAGCGGATGAGATTGCCAATCTATTTCAGATGTTGGAGATGAATCCGGAGGAATTAAATGCTTTTTTAAAGAGCCAGATGAGTGGCGCGAATCGCCTTCAAGGAGCTCTTTTTGACATGCTTCGCCAAGTGATGGATGAGGCGACTTCTGTGGAATTGAAGGCAGGGGTTCTGGATTTCTTGAAGAAATATAACGATATGTCTTCCGGGAAACATATTCTTCAAAATATCCAGACGAATTTAAAAGAGATAGATATGTATATGTTTCGCAACAATCGA
Organism: Hespellia sp.; assembly: GCA_022790755.1. GTDB lineage: Bacteria > Bacillota > Clostridia > Lachnospirales > Lachnospiraceae > Mediterraneibacter_A. Next base: position 49,673 of record JAAVXR010000054.1, read on the forward strand.
GAGGAATTGAAGCAACTGGTTTCCAAACTTCTTCCGTACGGTTTTGAAAATAATGAAAAAAACGTACAGTTGCTCAAGGAAGAGATTATCCCTTATCTTGGAAAATATATCTCCGAGACGAGGGATCTGGGAACGATTCGAGATTTAATCAGTTTGCTCGCGTTGAATACTTCCAGATATGAAAATGGAAGCCTGGATCGTGTGACGCACGCGTTCCAGCGATTACAGGATTTTCCGCTGTTTAATCAGAAGTTCGAAGGAATAACAGCCGATGTGCTTCGGGAAATGTTAGAAAACGTAGATTATGATCGGGCAGCAGGGAAAATGGACTGGACAGACTCCTTGCTAAAAGTGCTTCAGGCTAATGTCCGTGGAGAAGCGGGAGTGGAAAACAGGGAAGCATTCATGAATGTTATGAAAAGTATTTTGGTGAATGAAAGCGTTTATATGCCAGTTATGCATGTCATGCTTCCTGTGATTTTGGATGGTGTGCCGATGTTCTCGGAGATCTGGGTGGACCCGGATGAAGAGTCTGGGAACCCGGGTTCCACAGAGAGGGGCATCAAACTGTTGATTAAATTTGACTTAAAAGATGTTGGTTTTTTTGATATGATGTTGTATTATGAGAACGGGAAGATGGATATGCTGATTCACTATCCGGAAGAACTGAATAGTTTTGAAAGTGATATTCGCAGTAATATCCGGGGGATTATGACAAAGAATCATCTGGAACTGGAATACCTTGCTGTAGAGCAGGGGAAAGAGTCCATACCGGTTTCCGCTGCTTTCCCAAAGATATTTGAAAGGAGAAACTCGGTCAATGTCACAGCGTGATGATGTACTGAATAAAAAAGCGGTTGCGCTTCGTTATGATGAGAACAGAGATGCGGCTCCGATCATTGTTGCTTCAGGATTAGGGTATATGGCGGAGAAAATCGTAGAGATAGCGAACGATAATGGGGTTCCGGTATATGAAGATAATTCACTGGCAACGGTGTTGACTCAGTTGGATTTGGGGACGCCGATTCCGGAAGAATTGTATCAGGCTATTGTTGATATTTATGCGTATTTCTTGAAGTTTACGCCAAAGCATCGTGATATACAGGAGATGGAGAACGCGGAGGAAAAAGAACCGCAGGAAAACTCGGAGAATCCGGCGGAATCTCAGGGAAACATACAAAGTTAGCTATGAAATAGACGTGAACTTGAAAAGGGCGGATTATCCGCCCCCTTTTTATGCACACGAGCACCGAATGAATAACTGATAGTCTCTTCACCATATTTTGGAGAGCTGTTGTTTAAATACAAATTGACGAATATCTCTTTCTGCGCTGTTGGACAATTCCACAAACTGGCATCCATATCCAAATCGCTTTTTGGGGAGTTGTTGACCTCTCAATATTTTTGCATTTATGTTCTGTTCTTTTTTGAAAAAGCAGTAATCAAAATTGAATATTTCTCCGACAGCCAGTTGCGTGGAGGTTATCAAGTACAGCCCTCCTGCACTGATATTTTCAATGGTTCCCTCAAATGAGTCCTGCGAGGAGGAATGAAAAGTGATTTCTTTTCGAACCCTTACTCGCAATTCCTTTTGGCGCTGTAAGGTCTCTGTTACTTCTAGAATCTCGCAGGTTGCCTTCCAAGGTTCTAGTATGTATGGATCTGTATTCTTGCTGATCTCAATATACGAAATGGTTTTTAAATAGCCAAGTTGACTATCAAAAAAGTCAATTCTTAGTCGGTCGGTATTCATTCCTAGTTCGTTCTGGTCGTCGAAGTGTAGAGTGATTCGATCATCTCCATGGTTGACTCTGGCCTTGATCTGGAAATTCTCATCAGGTCCATAAATGACGCAAGCGCTACAATTTTTTAAAATCATGATCTGGCCCCCTTTTAACAGAAATGGATTACGTTCATTTTATCATGCAAATAGTCGAATTGCAATCTGAAAATGAGTCGGTTGTCGGTTGAATTTGTTACGTGGATTGTATATAATAGTGATAAAAATAACGATGTATTTTACACTGTATCAAGGTTCGATATCAAAAGATCTGTAAACGAAAGATTAAGTATAATGAATTTAGTATAAATAGGGACGGGTGACTTTTTTATGGAACAGAAAGAAAACAAAGGTGAAAAAAAGAAAATTTTAATTGTGGATGATTCAGAGATCAATCGTGCTTTATTGTCGGATATGTTATCCAGTGAATATGAGATTATAGAAGCCGAAAATGGAATGGAGGCAGCGGGAATCCTGCACAATCAGGAACAGGAAATCTGCCTGATGCTTTTGGACATTGTGATGCCCGTGATGGATGGGTTTGAAACGTTGGCGGTTATGAACAAAAATGGCTGGATTAAAAGCATACCTGTTATTATGATTTCGGCGGAAACGGTTCCGGCATATGTAGATCGGGCGTATGATCTTGGTGTGCAGGATTATATCAGCAGGCCATTTGATGAACGGATTGTCAGGAGGCGTGTAGTCAACACTCTGATCTTATTTGCCAAGCAGAAGGAATTGTCTTACATGGTGGCAGATCAGATCATGGAAAAAGAGAACGATAACAAATTGATGATCGAAATTCTGTCCAACATTGTGGAGTTTCGTAATGGGGAAAGTGGGCTTCATGTACTACATATCCGTACATTGACAGAGCTCTTTTTGAAACGTCTGTTGGAGAAAACAGATAAATATGGGATTTCTCAGAAAGATATTGCCTTGATCTGCAATGCATCGGCGCTCCATGACATCGGTAAAATATCTATTCCTTCAGAAGTGCTCAATAAACCTGCGCGATTGACGGACGAAGAGTTTAAGTTGATGAAAACACATGCGGCGGAAGGCGCGAAAATGTTAAACGACATCCCCTTGAGGGAAAACGAACCGTTGATTCGTCTTGGTTACAAGATTTGCAGGTGGCATCATGAGCGTTATGATGGAAGAGGTTATCCGGATGGCTTGAAAGGGGAGGAGATCCCGATCGAGGCACAAGTAGTGGCGTTGGCCGACGTATACGATGCCCTGACCAGCGAACGAGTCTATAAGGCGGCAATCCCGCATGAAAAAGCGGTTAATATGATCGTAAACGGTGAATGTGGGGTGTTTAATCCATTGCTTTTGGAATGTTTGACGGAATTGTCCGACACGCTGGAGCAGGAATTCAAGCAGATGTCTGAAGGGTCAAATGCGCAAAAAGAAATGATGGATATGGTGGAACAGATTATGGAGGGCGGCAAGTTAGATGTGTCGGAGAGGACGTTAAAGCTTCTGGAGCATGAGCGGACGAAATATCAGTTCTATGCCGAATTGTCGCAGGAGATTCAGTTTGAGTATACGGTAACACCAGAGTTGTTGACGCTTTCTGAGTGGGGTGCAAAATTCCTGAATATGCCAGAAACCATTTTAGATCCCAGAAAAGAAAGTTTTGGAACAGAAGTTTTTGCAGAAGAAGATTTTAGATATTTGTTGGAGAATTTGAAAGACACGACTCCTGAGAATCCATCTGTGGAAGTGACATGCCTTCTTCATATAAATGGTCAGGAACGCTGGAGCAAGGTGATTGCCAGGTCCATGTGGGGAGATCAGGAACCGCCGGAATATGCGGGAGCGATTGGTAAAATCGTAGATATTCATGAAGAAATAGAAAAAATGAATCATCTGGAGGTCATGGCAGCTCACGATTCCTTGACGGGACTTTTGAATCATAAGGCGGCGAAAGCCCGGATTTCGGACATCTTGATGGGAGAAGGGGAGAAGAAATACATATTGCTTTTGTTTGACTTGGATCGTTTTAAACAGGCTAATGATACGTATGGTCACCTATTTGGGGATGAAGTATTGAAATATGTGGCGGACACGTTGAAGAGCAATATCAGGGAGATGGATATCGCGGCGCGTATGGGTGGCGATGAGTTCTTGCTTTTTATGCCATATAAAGATAGTATGGAACCGCAAGTGAAACGTATTTTCAATTTGTTGACCAGTGAATACAAAGATTTTAAGATTAGTGTCAGTATGGGAATCGCTTGTGCAGAAGATTGCGGTGGTGATTATGATGTGCTGTTCCATATGGCGGATGAAGCGATGTATGAAGTGAAACGGGGAGGCAGGAATGGCTATCGTTTCAATGTTCATACAGGGAATATTCAGAAAGCAAAAGGGGAATAACGGATTAACGCGCATTTTGCCAGGAAATTAAAGCGGGGACAACTTGCAGGGCAATCAGATATAAAATACAAATAATAAGGAGGGTTATAGTAATGACAGTAAAAGAATGTTATGAGGCAATGGGGGCGGATTATGAGGACGTTATGGGCAGGCTGAGAACAGACGAACGGGTACAGAAATTTTTGCTCAAAGTATTGAATGATAAGAGCTATGATCTATTATGTACTTCGATTGAGTCTGGAGATATGAACGAGGCGTTTCGAGCGGCACATACCTTAAAAGGGGTTTGCCAGAATCTATCCTTGACGCCACTGTATCACTCCGCAAGCGAACTGTCTGAACGGCTGCGTGGCGGACAGGCATACGGTGAAGATATGGAGCCGATGCTGGATCAAGTGAAGCGGGATTATGCGCAAATGACAGAGTGCATTCAGGGGCTTTTGTGAGGTTATGTTATGATGGGGTATGTTAGGCAACTATGAAACTCTAAGCATCGTAAACAAAAGGAGAAGCAAGTATTCAACTCAAGGCGAATATAGCCGAGTGTTGCGAAACTGCTTCTCTTTTTACGTATCATCAATTAATGTGTCTGATTTAAAATCTGAAGTCTTTGGATTGCTGGTGTGTAATTTTGTGAAGCGGCCAGTTCGTAATATTTCAGTGCTTTGGTAAAGTTGCCGGATACTTCGTACCAAATGCCGAGATTGTGTGCGGCTTTAAAAGAGCCACAACCATAAGTGCCTTGGTGAAGAGGAACCTCACCGATTTCCAAACAGTTTAGATAGGAACGCTCGATATATGGAAGGTAGGAAAGATATTTTTCAGTATCTGCCTGGGCGGCTTTCATAAACAAAATTCCACACGCAAAATGAAAATCAGCATATGCATTTAAACGAGTTTCTTCTTTCTTTACAATTGATAGAGCGGTATCAAATTCTTGAAGTTCCATCAGGCTATATAAATATAGAACAATTCCGCCAGGGCGGTACCCGGCTCCTTTGAGAGGAACCAGCCTGTAAAAATCGGCGAAATATTTGCAGGCTTCTTGGTAACGGTCTAGATTATAAAAGGTTCTTGCAGTCTGGAACAGAATGTAAGGGTTATCTGGATCTGATGATATCTCCTCCAAGAGAATTGCAAGATTGCGCTCTTCTTTGCCGCCTTGGAGATATCCATCATGTTCAAAAAGTAATGGGATTGGTTCTACTGGGAAGGAGGAATTTTCTTGTTCGTGGATTCGTCCAGAAAAACAGACCCCTCGCGGCAGCAGCCTGGACGCCCAGGTGTACATACAAGAGATCTGCTCCTCTCCGTTTGCTTCCCCCTCTTTGTAGTAATCCTTTCGTTGAATGGCTCCAATGTGTTTTGGATTTTCCATAAACGCTTCGATATCTTTTCGGCATCCCTGAATGCAGTATTCGTCTGCATCAAGCACAAGATTCCAATCGCAGTCTGACTGTGATAACGCATAATTTCTGGCGGCCGAGAAATCCTGTTTCCATACGTAATCCGATAACACAGCGCCGAAAGAGGTGGCAATTTCTTTGGTCTGGTCTGTGGAACCAGTGTCTGTAATATAGATTTTATCTACGAGGCCCTCGATGCTTTTCAGGCATTTTTTCAGGCAACGTTCTTCGTTTTTAACGATCATGACAAGTCCTAATGTTTTCATCTGATATCCCTCATTTGATTGAAACTGTGTTCCGTAATTTTTTCTTAGTCTTCTTTATTATACGGTATTTTGTGTGATACAGCAAGATTTATCCTGGCGCATTGGGTATACCCGAATCCATGCCGCCTAATCGACGGTGAATTTTTAAAGTAAAAATACAAAAAAATAAAAAAAGTACTTAAGTAATTTGAAAATGATACGATATAATAAATGTAAAGAAGTTACGGAGCTGGTGTGAATGAGTATAGTTCTTCGGACAATAAGCCGGCATGGACGAGGAGGCGTGCTTATCACTGGCCAGTTACCTTTACGGTAATAACTGGAACTCAAAAAAATAGACTTGGCGCGGGAAAAGGATATTCCCAATTAAGCGCGAATTCAAGGAGGAAAGACTATGAGAATTCAACACAATATTACAGCATTAAATGCACACAGAAATTTGACAAACAACAACTCTTCAGTAGGTAAGAACCTTGAGAAATTGTCATCTGGTTACAGAATCAATCGTGCAGGCGATGACGCAGCAGGATTGGCTATTTCTGAAAAGATGCGTGCTCAGATCACAGGTCTTGCAACAGCTCAGAAGAATGCAGAAGATGGTGTATCTCTTGTACAGACAGCAGAAGGCGCTCTGACAGAAGT
>JAAVXR010000055.1 GCA_022790755.1 Hespellia sp.
ATAATTAAGGAAGAAATGAAAAATGGTGTATGGTGCAAGATTAATAAACGATGTAAAAATATTATATGGATCAAAGAAAGATTATTAGAATTGGACGATGATTATTATGAACATTATAAATATATTTTTTATCAACAAATGTTGGGCAAAGAAAGTGAAGATAAGTGTATGGTAAAGTATTTGGCTCCTAAGAATCTCAGAAAAGGAGATCCATTGTATAAATATTATAGTGATGTTTATTTTAGTAGTTTTAGGTTGCTTGAAGATGTTGAAAAAAATGCAACTTAAGTCCTAATGCAACTGCTTCTGAATTCCTTTATAAATTAATGGAGTCTGATTTTAAGTTAGATTTTTTTGAAGGAAAAACATATGATGACTGGGAGGAAGAAGTAGCAAAGAAAGCAAAAGCAGACTTGGCAAAAATGGCGCCGATGGTACGTTGCCCATACTGCAAATCAACAGATGTAAAGAAACTTTCTCTTACAGGGAAGGCCTTGTCGATCGGAGGATTGGGCATATTAAGTAATAAAATCGGAAAGACGTATCAATGTAATAATTGTAAAAGTACATGGTAAACCTGCATGCGCTCACAAAGAAGCGTGTCACCATACATGAGAAAGTTGAGAGGGCGCATTGGGCATCCCTGAATCTATGCTGCCTAATCGGCAGCAATTTTCAAAGTAAAAGTTTCCCATTGCGAAAATCAGACAGCATCAGGGATATGCTGTTAGAAAACAGTCCAAAGGACTGCACTGATTAACGGCCTTTCACTTAGCCGGAAGTTTAAAAACGTATCGCTACGCACACATGGTGCCGGAGATTCCAGGATCGGGATTCTTCGGCAGCGTATTACTCAAACTTTCTCTAACTCGCAATACGCACTATACCTTAAAAGCAGATTGACATTATGGCTGTCTTTTGCTCCGAGGATGGGTATGTCTCTGGGGATACTATCTGTTAAGAACCTTCGGATTATACGTTCAAAGAGTGAACTCAGATATTGTCCTGCTCATTATCTCTCATGTATTTCCTGGTGAAATTGAAATACAGCACTTAGAGGTCCCATCATTTTCATGAAGGTATTCTTATGCATCCGGTCAGTTTTTGTGGTTTCCCTGCATTGTGCGTTCTCCCTCGCGGGCATCCGTTTTAGCCTGACTGGTTTTACGAGACTTCAAGCGATTTACTCCTCTATGATGACAAAAAAATGACTAAAAATTCATCATGCTCCGCCACTTGACTGGAAAACGCCGTTATGTTTTCCGTCTTATGTCGGCTGGACCCGCTGTGTTGATATAGGAAAATATTATGCGGAAACCCTGTGTTTTTCGGGTTCATCCAAATTTTTAAAAAATGATACGCCGCCAAGAGCTCCGAGCAGTGAGGGCAGGACGCCCGTTTTATCAATGATTTCTGTTATGACGTCCAGGAAGGCAGTCCCGGTGTCGATTGCCCCTTTAAAAAAATCTGAATCCATAACTGTGGTGGAAAGCTCCTGGAACTGCGTCTGGAATTGTTGAATCTTGGATTCCATGCTGTCCAGGAACTGTGCCTGTTCCTGACCAGCGGCGCCTTCGCTGGTTTTGGTGGACTGGTAGGCCTGCTGAACCTGACCGGACTGGAAGGAACGAAGAACGGAGGCACCTTGATCAGTATTACCTTTTCCGAACATCAAGGTGAGAAGGTCGTCTTTTTGGGAATCGTTGACATAGTTCCAGGATTCTGCCACTTCCTTGAGAATGGTATAAGTGTCTTTCAGCGCGCCGTTCTGTGCATTCAGAATATTGACGTGTCCGTTTGTCAGGGAATAGATTTTTGCCTGATTTTTGCTCACACTCTCGATATCTTTATATTCCGCTCCGATTTCGGAGAGCGGTTCTTTCATAGCGGCAAGGCGGAGAGCGGCGATCTTTAACACATTGCCGAGTTCTCCGGTGTTTTGTGACATATCTGTATTGCCGGCGAGCAGTGCGGCTGTCTGTTCGATGCTGTTGCCGGTCATGGCGAGTGTGGAGGCGGAGTTTCGAATGCCTTCTCCAATACCGCTGGAGCTGGCGGAGAATTCATTTCCCAGTTTTGCGTACAGATCGATGATCGAAATGCTGTCCGATGCCGTGATGTTGAAGGCTTCCATTGCTTCCGACAGATCGGTGATTGCGGTCTGATCATCGATACCGCTGATATTAGAATAAATAGAACTGGTTTCGGCCAATTTTGCACTGGAATCTATCGAGAATCCACGCTTGGCCCAATCGGTGGTCTGATTGATATAATTGGTCATGTCTCGGCCCAGGGATATGGCCGCATTTCCCGCACGGGCCAGGAAATCTTCGTATTGGACAGAAGTCTTTCCTGTGACCTGTTGTAGGTTGGACATGGCGGTATCTACTTCTAAGATTGAGTTTGCCATTTTTTGCAGGATTTCTGAACTGTTTACGGGCAGATCCAGAACTTGTGCAAGTGGTTTGAGGGATTTGAGACTTTGGTTGATCACATCTATTGGATTTTTACCGTCTAAATCCACTTTTAGTTTCAGCGAAAGAGTTTTTGCCAACTTCTTTAGTAAGGCATCTACGCTGCGAGTATCTAATTTTACGGGGATTTCAGGAGTTCTATTGCTCATGTTGTGTGACTCATCTCCTTTTTGTTATTTGGGTGTGAAGAAATTATTCACTTTGGACAGGTGGTTGTTGATAAAGTTTCCGATTGATTTCATTTTTCAAAATCTTATCCTGTGTTAAAAAGAAAAGTGTATTACTATATCATTGTTGTAACATGTTTTGTCCTGTTTTCTACATGCATTTTTTTCTAAAACCCTTCCATCAATTTACGCTGATAACTGTCATTGATGATTTTCATTGAAATTTCCACCTCACCGTTTTCCAGATGATGGTCGGATAGTAATTTTTCATATTTGTTATATATATAAAAGCAGTGTTTATAACTATCTTTATTACAGGGTTTTCCCTCTGCTGCCTGGGTTGCAAAATGATTGATTTCCCACCGCATGTCGTCGATCTGTTTGTCGAGAAACATGTTGGTCAGTTTTTTGATATCTCTTTCTATTTCTTCGTCATGTCTGTCAGAACGTTGGATGTCTTCGAGATGCCGCTCCTGTAGTTCGGTCAGATTTTGAACGGTCTGAATGAGTAATTCGTGATCTTCCCGTTTGCTTTTCATCCATCTGGTTTCGATACCAAGTTTATGAATCAACCATTCTGACAGAGATGTGATCGCTTTGATTCCGGTCAGGATGATAAAGATCGCTGTGAAGACATATGGATAATCAATATTAGTTAATTCTGCGATAGGGGTCATGGATATCGCTCCGTTCTTTTAAATCTTGGGTGTTTCTTTTTTCTCAATATATTGTTTGAACAGTTGATGCATTCCAGTGCTGGCCAGTCCGCTGCACATTCCTTCCAGAATGATTTCCGGAGTGACAGTCCAATGATGCATCCATATGGATAGTATTACGCCGAGTATGGCGACGATCGTGGGAATATACTTATTGTCAATATCCGCGATCCATTGTTTCATAATATAACCGCTGCAAAGACAGATGCCCAGCACGGTCGGCAGTAAAAAATTGTCTAAAAAATTCATGTTGCTCACAGACTCCTTTCGTTTCTTTGAAAATTTAGGATTCGAGGGGGGACAAAAGCTACGTTTTTATAGTGGTGTAGGCAAATTGCACAAAACGTATTCTTCATTGTTCCGGGCTACGAATCTAAGCGCTTCTAAAATGTTCTGATGAAAGTTATTGAGAGAGGAACGCAACCGCCCTCAATGCGCCGTCCATGG
>JAAVXR010000056.1 GCA_022790755.1 Hespellia sp.
AAACCTAATATCTTGCAAAAATAAAAAATGCTATGCAATTAGTGAACCTTTTGCATAGCATTTTCTATTTTTCCGTTTACCTGGCGTAAGTCATAAGTTTTGTAATGTTTCCTTATGGGCTACTGCCATTCGACAGAACCCTTTTATTATTTTGCATAATCGGATACTCTTGATTCCCGAATTACGTTCACCTTGATTTGACCCGGATATTCTAACTCAAATTCAATCTTCTTTGCAATCTCACGAGCCATCAATACCATATCTTCATCAGATACTTGTTCCGGAACTACCATTACTCGAATCTCTCTACCTGCTTGAATAGCAAAAGACTTATCAACACCTTTGAACTGGTTGCTGATCTCTTCCAATTGTTTTAATCTGTTTGTGTATGTTTCCAAAGTTTCACGTCTTGCGCCTGGTCTAGCTGCAGAAATCGTATCTGCGGCCTGTACTACACAGGCAATTAATGACTGTGGTTCTGTATCTCCATGATGAGACTCTACTGCGTTGATTACCGTAGCGGATTCTTTATACTTTCTACAAAGATCTGTACCAATCTGTACATGAGAACCTTCTACGTCGTGATCAATTGATTTTCCAATATCATGTAATAATCCTGCCCGTTTGGCTACTCTGACATCCAAACCAATCTCTCCAGCCAACAGTCCAGACAGCTGAGCCACCTCGATAGAATGTTTCAGCGCATTCTGACCATAACTTGTCCTGAACTTCATACGTCCCAAAAGTCGAATCAATTCCGGGTGAATACCTGGCACACCGACCTCAAGAGCCGCTGCCTCTCCTTCTTCCCGAATCATAGAATCCACTTCCTTCTGCGCTTTCTCAACCATCTCCTCAATTCTGGCCGGATGGATACGTCCGTCTACAATCAGACGTTCCAGTGCAATTCTCGCAACTTCTCTGCGAATCGGATCGAAGCCAGACAGAACAACCGCTTCCGGAGTATCGTCAATAATCAATTCTACACCGGTCAATGTCTCAAGTGTACGGATATTCCGCCCCTCTCGCCCAATGATCCTTCCCTTCATCTCATCATTCGGGAGCTGCACTACCGAAATCGTAGTCTCTGCGACATGATCAGCGGCACATCTCTGGATAGCGGTGACAACATATTCCTTTGCTTTTTTGTCCACCTCTTCCTTCGCCTGAGTCTCAAGCTCTTTGATCATTTTCGCGACATCATGTTTTACATCTTCTTCCACAGTTTTCAACAGATATTCTTTTGCTTGTTCGGAGGTAAGTCCTGAGATTCTTTCTAGTTCCTGTACTCTTTTCTTGCTGAGTTCTTCAACTTTTGCTTCACGTTGCTTAATATGCTCTTCTTTCGCCGAAAAATTCGCTTCACGTTGTTCCATCGCTGAAGTCTTCTTATCCAGAACTTCTTCCTTCGCCAGAACTCGCTTCTCATAACGTTGAAGTTCCGCTCGTCTTTCCTTACTTTCCTTCTCAAGCTCGTTCTTGGTTCTGATTGACTCTTCCTTTACTTCCAACAATGCTTCTTTTTTAGTCGTTTCCGCAGTCTTCACTGCATCATCAATGATTTCTCTTGCCTTTGACTCAGCATTCCCAATCTTAGATTCCGCATTACTCTTTAACTTGGATACCGTGACAAAGTGAGTGATAATCCCAACTATCAACGCGAGGGCTACAGCAATAATAACATCCATTATTGGCACAGGAGCACCTCCTTATTCAGTTTTCATTGTACAATTTGTAAAAAAAATACAACACTTAAATTCTATACTGTTTTCATAGCAATGTCAAGCATTGAAGATCATAGAACTACAATAATCTTCCTATAATTCATGTCGAACAGGCTGCATCTGATCAAAAGTATATATCGCGTGAAACCCCATTTCTTTTAATTCATCCTGTATGGATTTGATTTCGCATCCAATCCATTCATTGGTGTGTGCATCCGAACCAATCGTCAAAATCTCGCCGCCCAATTCCTTGTACATCTTTAAAATCTCCCGCCCAGGAGTCAGGTCCGGCAGCTTGTAACGGAAACTGGACGTATTCACCTCTATCCCTTTGCCCTGTGCAATAACACGACGCAAAATCTCCTCCACAAGATCTTTGACCTGCTCAAACTCATAATACTCTGATCTTTCATAGCGTCGGATCACATCCAAATGTCCTAACACACTGTAATCGGTATACTGTTCGATGAGATGCAGAATTTCTTCATAGTAGATCCGATTACATGCCTTCTGTTCCTTTTCTTTCCCTTTATAAAAACTAAAGCTTCCGAATTGGCAACCGTCAATCTGATGACAAGACAAGATTACAAAATCCAATGGATACCGAGCAAAAATTTCTTGGAATCTGGGAATGGTGTATACCTGCATGCCAAATTCCATCCCAAATCGAATCCCAATCTGATCGCAGTACCGTTCCTGACAACGTCTCCATTCTCTCCAATACCCTTCACAGTCACAAGGGTAATCCCATTTGTTCCCGTAATCCAAATGTTCTGTGAAACAAACTTCATCTAGCTGAAGTTCTATTGCCCTCTGAATGGCCCCCTCCATATTATTGTCACAGTCTGCACTGAACGACGTATGTAAATGATAATCTGCTAACACGTTTTATTCCTCCCCTTCCATCCATTCTCTATCCTCACTGTACTCCTGTATTACCCGACGCACTTCCTCATAGCGAAAGCCTTTTCTTGCCAGATATGCATATATCTTCCGCATCTCTTCCGGGCGTCCCAGCGCTTTTTCGAAACGTTTCTTTTGTAAAATCGCAAGAATTGCCGTCTGATCTCCATCCTCCGCATAAGCCTCTTCCAATGCCACCTCCAACACATCCTTACTTATCCCTCTCTGTGTCAGCATAGCCTGAATCTCTCGCCTGCTTTTTGAACGCCGTCTACTCTCAATAAAGTGTGAAGCATAACGATAATCATTGATATAACCAAAAGATTTTACATATTCTATGGCCTGATCTATCACATCCCCTGGGTAAAGATTCTGTCGAAGTTTCTCTCGAAGGCCCGCCTCCGTTCGATCCATATCATTCAATAGATGCATGGCCCGCAGTTTTGCCCGTTTCAAGAGAATTTCCGTCTTAATCGTCTGAAAAGTCTGCGCTTCCATCTCTTCATTTTCCTGAATACAAAAACGGGATAATTCGCCCTTGTACAGCACAAAGGCGAACTCCCCATCCAGTTCGATTCTGTATTTTGTTTTTGTAATCTGCTCTATCTTCGTCACAATCATGGTTTCCTCTATTCCGTGCACGTTTTACAGCACAAACAGGTATTGGTGAAATGTTCTCTTTCACACTTCTGTCTTCGCTCGCTTCGTTTCTTTCGCCGTTTTCCCTGCCGAGGAACCACCAGATCCTTTTTCATCTTTATCCGGGGACGTAGCCACTTTCGAGGATTCTGTTTTGGATGCTTCTTCCTGCTCAGCCTCCTCCACTGGTGTATAATGTGCTCTTACCTTTTCCTCTACTTCCTTCATCACATCTGGATGTTCTCTCAGATAAATCTTGGCGTTCTCACGACCCTGACCAATCTTATCCCCATTGTACGCATACCATGCACCACTCTTACTCACCACATTGATCGAAACAGCAAGATCCAGAATATCTCCTTCCTTGGATATCCCTTTGCCGAACATGATATCAAACTCCGCTTCTTTAAATGGAGGCGCAATCTTGTTCTTCACAATCTTTATCTTGGTCCTGTTACCGATCATCTCGCCGCCCTGCTTCAACGTCTCAATACGGCGGACATCCATTCGAACGGACGCATAGAACTTCAGTGCACGGCCTCCCGTCGTCGTCTCTGGATTACCAAACATCACGCCGACTTTCTCACGAAGCTGGTTGATAAAAATTACCACACAGTTTGACTTACTGATCACCGGTGTCAGCTTCCGCAAAGCCTGAGACATCAGACGAGCCTGCAAACCGACATGCGAATCCCCCATATCCCCTTCAATCTCCTGACGCGGTACCAGCGCTGCAACCGAATCAATTACAATAATGTCGATCGCTCCAGAACGCACCATTGTCTCTGTAATCTCCAAGGCCTGATCTCCGCTGTCCGGCTGAGAAATATACAATTCATCAATATCCACACCGATATTCTTGGCATACACCGGATCCAATGCATGCTCCGCATCCACAAAGCCTGCAATACCACCCCGCTTTTGTACCTCTGCAATCATATGTAATGCAACCGTCGTCTTACCGCTGGATTCCGGTCCATAAATCTCAACCACACGTCCTTTGGGTACGCCTCCCAGCCCCAGTGCAAGGTCCAGACTCAGACATCCCGTTGGAACCGTCTCCACATTCACATGCGCGGAAGAGTCTCCCAGCTTCATTACGGTTCCTTTTCCAAAATCTTTCTCTAATTTCGCGATTGCCGCTTCCAGCGCTTTTTTCTTATTATCATCACTTGCCATAATTTCCTCCATTCTGTGCGTTTCTCAGCACAAGCAGACAGTCTGTGAAAGAATTGGTAACTCCCTCACTCTTTCCCCTCTTCGAATGCGAACAGTTGTTCGCTCATGTTTCTATACTATTATACTTGACAACAAAAGTCAACTATAATTTGAAATTTATCTTACATTGAAAACTGTCAGAACACGACATGAAAAAAGATACTACACATATAGACAGACGAAAGATTTTCCTTTCAAAAAAATGTGATTTATTTTACAGGTTGATTCTACCACAGATTCCTGCTTGCAGGCAAGAAAAAATACCATCTTTTCTCTTCTTAACTTCTTTATAAAAATATCTATTTTCATTAACCCATCAAATGGATAAATACCATTTTAATATAGCATCTCCATAGAAAAATGAAATGGCAAGCCCCAGCGCCAAAAATGGACCAAATGAAAACGAATCTTTGCGTACAAACCTCCTCTGCGCTAACATTCGAATACAAAAACCGCTTCCAAAAAGCAGTCCTAGAAACGCTGCGGGCAACATCGCCCGCCATCCCAACAACCATCCGCTCACTGCCATCAACTTAATATCCCCACCACCAAAAGCCCCTGGTATTACCATCGCTAAAAGCAACATTGGCAATGCGATAATCACTATTCCCACCAGTCTCTGCACAAGCGTATACTCTGGAAATACCCACACCGCTGCTACTCCCAACAATAGAATCATAAGATGAAAACGATCATCAATCATTCTTGTGTCCCAATCTATTAAAGCTATGATAGTCAGGATTCCCAGATAAAAGAATGCAAAGGTCCCTTTCATAGACAATATCCCTAAGCTTCCGCAACCAAATCTGACACAACTGCAAACAAACGCCACACCACCTAGACAGTCCACACAAAAATATCGTCCCATTACCCGCATTTCATACCCAGATCGTTGCCTTCGTTCTATCACTCCATTTAGAAATTGAAACACACAGACTCCCATAAGAAAACGAACTCCCCACAAGACCAGTTCCAATCCTAATAATACAGACATCTCTCTTCGCTTCCTCTTCCCTTTCTTGGCAAAATCGCTCCTCTCAATCAAAATGCAGTATCACAGCACCTGCTCCATCCGGTCAAACCGAAGAGATGCCAACAACCCCAATATAACCGTCACAAACAAACTATAAATCAATACAATCGGAAAAATCAAATCCGCATTCACCAACAGTCCAACTGAAACGGCCACCGCCATTCCAAATCCAAGCAGGAACATCTGCATCACCACGCGAACAATATCCTGTCCTTTTTTCCCTAAAACATCTCCGACCAGACACTGTGCCAACACTTTCGTATACAACTTATTCGCCTGCAGAACCGTGAAAACCAAGATTGCCAAAATTAGTTGCAGCGGGGAAATCCGCCATGCAATCCCCATAGGAAGACATAGGAAACATCCCTCCACAAAAGCTTTCATATGTGCCGCCAGCGTTGCATACCATAGTTTCCGTACCGCACTGTCCGGTATCAAGTATAAATAGGGATTTTGAATTTCATTCTCCCATTTGCCAAGATAACCTGTCAACAGTAAAGTCATATAAAGAATCACTCCCAACAAAACCAATTGCGGCATTCTCGTTTCAACTACCGTATCTCGCATGACTCTGGAGAAAATAATCGACAAGACGAGACACATCACAGTCATTTTATCAAACAGAAAGAATCTCTCCTTTTTATATTCCAGCATTTGACGATAGAAAATTGCTTTTGCACCGGTCGCACCATACTCACCGGAGATTATCTTATACTTTTTCTTCTTTTCGATTCCAAATACCATTTCCCCGTTACTCTTACGTTTACGCATCTCAGCATAGTCGTCCGCAAATTTAGCTGCATCTTCATAATAATTCCCCTCACATTTCATGCGCCACGCGCAAATAAATGTTACCATTACAAGAACGACATACAATCCGGCACAGACAACATTACTCTGTCCCGGCCCCAAAAGAATTAGCCGATAAAAAGCAATATTCCATCCAACTGCTGGAATCATCTGAAGCGCCGGCATATCAACAAACGTTGACACCGTACTAAGCGTAATTCCATTTTGATAGAAATAAAAAACCAAAACGGCGGTCATCGCCAACAACAGCCCTTTCAAAACCATGCATATTTTCTGAATGGTTTCCCTAGAAAAGCGTTCGCCCGTATAAAGAATCAGCATGATACTGATTTCAAATGATATATCCAACACCGTTCCCGCCATAAAGAACAGAAGCATTTTCCACAAAGGTATCGCAAACACTGTCAATCCAGCAATCAACAAGATAAGATTCACAATAATAGACAAGAGATAATTCATCCAGGCTCCCTGCAGCAGAACAGCTTTGGGACTGATCGGCGAAGGAAAAACAAAATGTGCGTGTGCTGGTCGGAAAATAACGCCCTTTCTGGAAAAATATTGAATAAAATTTCCGATAAACATATAAAATGTCCATGCTGTAATGATCGCTATAAACCCACTCAGAGATTCAAAATGGAATTCTTTGATCAAAATTCCCAGAGAATACAGCATCAGAACCACATATGCGACAATACCAACCATCAAAAGAAGCGTTACTGGCTTCTTCACCGCTTTTTTCAGATTATTAATAAATGTCCGTTTCGACAGATAAAGCAACGCGCCCATTATTTATCCCCTTCCGTCATCTCAAAGAACAAATCATCCAAATCTTTTTCTCCTACTTCTGATTTCTCATAGGAACCTATGATCTGCCCATGATTCATCACAAACATCACGTCCCAAAGCTCTTCCACCATCTCCAGCATGTGTGTACTTATCAAGACGGTAACGCCAAAAGAACGAAGTTCCAAAACGGTCTCTTTCAATTCCTTAATTGCTCTTGGATCCAGACCAACCATCGGCTCATCAAACAGTATCACCTGAGGCTTCACTGCCAACGCACAGCAGATACTCACCTTCTGCATCATACCCTTCGACAATTCATTTCCAAGCTTATCCTGCTTATCATCCAACTCAAATCTATGTAAAAGTACATCCACTTCCGCATCAGAAATTGTACTGTCAAATGCCTTCCGAATATATTCAATATGTTCTCTCACCGTCAGCGCATCAAACATCGCCGGAATCTCCGGAACATAGGCAAACATTCTCCTCGCCTCCATCTTTCTGGATGGAATTCCTTGTATCTTAATCTCACCGGTATAACGTAGCAACCCAGCAATACTCTTTATAATCGTCGATTTTCCGGCGCCGTTTGGTCCAAGCAAAATCCCCACCTGAGCATTTGGCACCACAAAACTTACCTGATCCACTGCTTTCACTTTCCCGTAAGTTTTGCTTAAATTCGATACTTCCAGCATAATTATATCCTCCTCATGCATTCATCTTCTTTAAACAATTTGTCATAGCACATTGCTTTTACATTCTGTCTATATGAATTATATAGATGTTGGAGTCAAAAGGAATTTTCCTCAACATCTTATATACAGAAAAGCCGCATCATTGTACTATTCTTTTAATACAATGATACAGCCTTTCTATTTACATGTCAAGTGCAACTTTTGTAACGATCTCTCCTTGGTTTTTGTAAATACTATTTTCAGGGATACAGCCCCTGACAGAAGACAACGGATAGATATTCGTATGTCTGCCAATCACACTGCCCGGATTCAAAATGGAACCACAACCCACTTCCACCTCATCACCGAGCATTGCTCCGAATTTCTTCATTCCCGTCTCGATATTTCCCTCCGACGTTTTGACCACCACTAATTTTTTATCTGACTTTACATTTGACGTGATCGAGCCAGCGCCCATATGAGACTTATAGCCAAGAATCGAATCACCCACATAATTGTAGTGAGGCACCTGCACTTTATTAAAAAGGATCACATTTTTCAGTTCTGTGGAATTTCCAACCACAGCGCCCTCCCCCACAATCGCATTTCCACGGATAAACGCACAGTGCCTTACCTGCGCATCCTTCCCAATGATCGCCGGACCGGTTATGCTGGCTGTCGGGGTTACCTGCGCGGTTTTGGCAATCCAGACATTTTCTCCGCGCTTCTCATATTCTTCCGGACTCAGTGAAGCCCCAAGCTCTAATATAAAACCACTGATCTTCGGAAGCACCTCCCAAGGATACGCCACTCCCTCAAAAATATCCCTGGCAATCGTCTCCTCCAACGTATACAAGTCCTGCACTGTAATTCCCATCATACTATAAAATCTCCTTTCCTAAATCTTCCATTTTAATAATTGCAAACCAATAAATTTGCCAAATATTCTAACTATATGTTCTGTGAAAATTCACTTTGCGCCATGAAATCAAGACCATAGAAGGCCGGAAGGCCGTCCCCGACTGCCCTCTGTCCTATTATGAAGCTTGATGAGATCCCATCCATGATTTGGAATCGGAAGTTCTGCCGCGCTTGGCCCTCTGGCCTGGCAAGCATAGGTATTTTGGTCAAACGACTTTTGCACAATGAAGATGAGACTCAGGAATCGTGGAAGCCCCTGCTGAACACGATTCCCGCTTTCAGAGGCTCATCGTAATGTCCTGTGCAATGGAGCGCGACAAAAATATCTATGCTTGCCAGGCCAGAGGGCCAAGCGCAGCAGAACTTCCGATTCCAAATCTTCCCCCCTCAATAAAATTTCGCCGCCTTCTGATAGCACTCCCGCAATTTGTACTGATTGTTCAACCTCTTGACCCCTTCCGTCCGACGAGCCACAAAATGATCCAGCTTCTGCATATACTCATCCGGAGTGATCTCTCCCTCCGCAACATATGTCAGCCCCTTTTCCCAACTTGCCGTCAACTCCGGATTCAGAAGCGGCTGAATCGAATGTTCCACCACATCATAGATCATTTCTCCTTGCAGTGTCGGAGTGATAACCTGTGTCTTTTTATTCAAAGTCAGATACTGAATATGGATCAGCTTTTTCAGGATCTCAGCTCTGGTCGCACTGGTCCCGATCCCACTTCCCTTGATTTGCGCCCGCAGTTCTTCATCCTCAATCAACTGCCCGGCATTTTCCATCGCCAGAATCATAGAACCAGAATTATAACGTTTCGGCGGTGAAGTCTCTCCTTCTTTTATCTCTAGTCGTTGCACTGGCAAAATATCCCCTTTTTTTAGACGATTCACAGCCTGAAATAATTCCGAATCCTGAGCCTCTTTTACACTTTCCGATGCAGTACTTTCCTGCTTCACCTTGGGAACTCCGACTACTTTCAGATAGCCTTCTTCTGCAAGTACTTTAAAGCTGGAGAAAAAGCTTTCACTCTGTATCTTGGTGACAAGCGATATTTTCTGATAGACGGCCGGTGGATAGAAGATACTCAAAAATCGCCTGACAATCAGATCGTATACTCCATGGGCCGTCTGTGAAAACGAAGTCAGTGCATGTAGACCTTGCCCTGTCGGAATAATCGCATAATGGTCCGTAATCTGTTTGTCATTTACATAGCGCGTCTTTGCAAGAGTTTTGTAAGAACCTAACTGTAAAATATCTTGCAAAAAAGGCACTGCCATTGGATATTTGTTCAGACCATTCAAATTTCGACTGATTTCTTTGGCGACAGCCGCTGACAATACGCGGGCGTCCGTTCTCGGATACGTCACCAACTTTTTCTCATACAATTCCTGTACAATTCTCAATGTTTCATCCGGGCTGATTTTAAATCGTTTGGAACATTCATTCTGCAATTCCGCCAGATTAAATAATAGAGGAGGATTCTTCCGTTCTCTCTTTTTCTCGATCGACGAAATCTGGCAGGTAAGCGGCTGTTCCTGTAAAAGAAAGTCAATCAACTCCTGCGCTTTTTCTTTCTTCTTAAAACCATTTTCTTTGTATAAATCAAAAGACTCAAAATATCTTGAGTCTTTTACCGCTCTCCACTCTCCCTCTATCTGGTGTCCGCTCGCTTCCATCGCGCTCACCACACGATAAAACGGCGTCTTCACAAATTCCCGGATCTCTCTCTCACGCCGGACCGCCATTCCCAGTACACAAGTCATGACACGCCCCACAGAAATTACAGAATAATTTGTACGTAAAAACGAAGAAATTGTCCTTCCATATTTTACCGTCAATAATCGAGAGAAATTGATTCCCATCAGATAATCTTCCTTCGCCCGCAGATAAGCGGAAGCGCTCAAATTATCATATTCCGACAGATCTTTTGCTTCCCGAATCCCACGCAGAATCTCATCTTCCGTCTGAGAATCAATCCAGACTCTTTTTCGCTTTTTTCCCACTACATGTGCTTCCTGTTCCACCAATCTGTAGATATATTCTCCTTCACGTCCCGAATCCGTGCACAC
Organism: Hespellia sp.; assembly: GCA_022790755.1. GTDB lineage: Bacteria > Bacillota > Clostridia > Lachnospirales > Lachnospiraceae > Mediterraneibacter_A. Next base: position 10,779 of record JAAVXR010000056.1, read on the forward strand.
ATATATCGTATCTACATCCTCACGAGTCAACAAAGACTTCACAATCTGAAATTGTTTTGCCGCAGAAGGAATAATTTCATACTTAAATTCTTTCGGAAGAAACGGCAGAGTCTCCAGACTCCACCGTTTCAAACCAGGATCGTATACTTCCGGATAACTCATCGTAACCAGATGCCCTACGCACCAAGTCACAATATAATCGTCCGCTTCCAGAAACCCATCTCTGCGTCTGGTATTTTGTTTTAATGCTTTTGCAAATTCCTGCGCCACACTGGGCTTCTCTGCAATATATATTGATTTGGCCATCAATGGCTTACTCCTTAACGCAACGCTTTGCGGATTCTCTTAAACAACGACGGTTTCTTCTGTGGAATCACAGGTCTCTCCGCCTTTAATGCCTCTTTCATAAATACTTCCTGCGAGATTACAGGCGTTACAGATGCCGGTTTCTTGACGAAAGTCCCGTCATTTTTCAGAAGACGTGCTTTCACATTATCTGCCAGCATGATTTCCAACATTCGATTGATCCGCTTCTTAATGCCTTCATTATAGACCGGGCATGCAACCTCCACTCTTTTTTCTGTGTTTCGCGTCATCATATCCGCGGAACCGATGTAGATCTTCTGCGCCGCCCCTTTTCCAAAACTGAAAATACGCGGATGTTCCAGGTAACGCCCCACAATACTTGTCACCGTCAGATTGTCCGTCTCCCCTGGGATTCCTGGAAGAATACAGCAGATGCCACGAACAATTAAATCAATCTTTACTCCTGCTTTCGATGCTTCTGCTACTTTATGAATGAAATCCATATCCGTCACAGAATTCATCTTCATGATGACCCTGCCTTCTTTTCCTTTGCGAATCTCTTCATCAATCAGCGACAGTACCTTGGGTTTCAGACTACTTGGAGAAACGATCAAATGCTGGTAGATACCGTCCAAATTCCCGATAGACATATTCTGGAAAAATGACGCTGCGTCCTCTCCGATCTCCTGATTGGAGGTAATCAATGAGAGATCGGTGTACGCTTTAGCCGTTTTTTCATTATAATTTCCCGTTCCAATTTGCGTGATATACCGAATATCATTTCTGTTGCGATAAGTGATCAGACAGATCTTAGAATGTACTTTATATCCCTCAAATCCATAGATCACTCTACAGCCAGCCTCTTCCATTCGCTCCGACCAATCAATATTATTTTGCTCGTCGAATCTCGCACGCAGCTCGATCAACACCGTCACTTCTTTTCCATTTTCCGCTGCCGCACACAAATATTCCACCAGCCTCGTTTTTCTGGCCAGACGATAAATTGTAATCTTAATCGTCAAAACATTTGGGTCCACAGACGCCTCTTTCATCATCTGCAAAAACGGATCCATACTCTCATAAGGGAACGACAACAGAATATCCCGCTGCTTCACCTGATTCATCACATTCCCTTCCGCTACCATCGGGGAATGCTGTGGACTAAAGGGCCTCTCTACCAGTGATCTGCGCATGGACTCCGGTACTTTATCCGCTATCGCAAACATGTAGTCCAACTTCATCGGCATCTTAGTCCGGAAAATGCATTTCGGCTCTATATTGAACTTCTCGCAAAAATACTTCTCCATGTCCTTATTCAGCGGATGGGCTACCTCCAACCGAACCACCGCCATTCTGCGGCGTTTGTGAAGCGTTTCCTTCATCACATGCCGAAAATCTTCATTTTCAGAATACATCTCATCATCCGGTGAGATATCGGCATTTCGTGTAACGCAAATATAATTCTTGCTGGAAACCTCGTACTTTTCAAAAATAAGATCCAAGTACTCCATGAGAACTTTTTCCATCCGGATATAGCGGATATCATGTCCAGGAAGATATAAAATATCCGAAATAAACTGCGGTACCGGTACAATCCCAACCATATTCTTATTATCCAGCTTCAAATCTGCAACTACATAAATCTCTTTGTTAAGCAAATGCGGAAACGGATGATTGGTATCGACAATCTGCGGCGATAAAAGCGGAAGGATCTGTTCTTTAAAATATTTCTTTACGTATTTTTTCTCCTGTGCCGCCAACTCTTTAAAATCAAGGCCGCAAACTCCATATGGATGCAATTGCTTTTTAATCTCTGCGTATGTTTTATCTCTTTCCTTATAGATGGGCGCAACCGCTTCATAAATCTTATCCAGTTGTTCCCCCGCCGTCAAACCAGATCTGCTGTCTATAGTCTTATTATCCGCAGCCGCCATATCATACAGACTTCCGACACGGATCATAAAAAACTCATCCAGATTACTTGTAAAAATTGCGACAAATTTCATACGTTCCAACAGTGGAACCGTCTCGTCCCGCGCCTCTTCGAGTACTCGTTCGTCAAATCTCAGCCAGGACAACTCTCTGTTCTGCGTATAGTTTAATACATCTTTTCCCATACCCTCTTCACGTCCTTCCTCCTTATATATCTTTCCATCACATTAAGATCAAAAGCCCCGAAATAAACGTAGTCTGACACCTTTAACATGAGGCTTTCAACCCCAACATCTTTCTATCATTTTAGCACGAAAAGGAAGGAAATACCAAAGATATTTACTTTTATATTTATTTTGATTGAATAAATTTCTTGGCCGTCAGCGCTTCCGCACAGAGTACCGCTCCACCGGCAGCACCTCTGACTGTATTATGGGACAATCCGACAAATTTATAATCGAACATTGTATCTTCTCTCAATCGTCCGATGGACACGCCCATACCGTTTTCGTAGTCTACATCCAGCTTCACCTGCGGACGGTTATCCTCCTCCAGATATTGGATAAACTGCTTTGGCGCGCTCGGCAAACCTGCTTCCTGTGGAAATCCTTTATAATTTACAAGCTTTTTGATCAACTGCTCTTTCGTCGGTTTCTTTTCGAAGTTCATAAACACTGCTGCCGTATGCCCGTTCAACACCGGTACACGGATACACTGACAGGTAATTTTCGGCGCCGACGCTTTTACGATCTGTCCATTCTCCACTTTTCCCAGAACACGAAGTGGTTCCTGTTCACTCTTTTCTTCCTCGCCACCGATAAAGGGAATGATATTTTCCACCATCTCCGGCCAATCCTGAAAGGTCTTCCCTGCTCCGGAAATCGCCTGATAAGTCGTGGCTACCACTTCTTTGGGACCAAATTCTTTCCAAGCAGCCAGACATGGAGCATAACTCTGTATCGAACAATTCGGCTTCACAGCGATAAACCCGCGCGTGGTGCCAAGCCGCCTTTTCTGATCTGCAATCACATCAAAATGATCCGCATTGATTTCCGGTACCACCATCGGCACATCCGGCGTCCAGCGATGCGCGCTGTTGTTAGATACCACTGGCGTTTCTGTTTTTGCATAAGCTTCCTCGATCGCCCGAATCTCATCTTTACTCATATCTACTGCGCTGAACACAAAATCCACGGTGGCCGCAACATTCTCCACCTCGTTCACATTATGCACAATCAGATCCTGTACACACGCCGGCATTGGCGTATCCATTTTCCAACGACCTCCGACCGCTTCTTTGTATGTTTTTCCAGCCGATCTCGGACTTGCCGCTACCGTCACAACCTCAAACCACGGATGATTTTCGAGCAGCGCAATAAAACGCTGGCCAACCATTCCCGTCGCACCTAATATTCCTACTCTTAATTTCTTATCCATTGTTCTTCTCCTTCTTTTCTATATTTTACTTTAGACAATTGCAGAACCAATAATCTTGCTGAATATTCTCACAACTTAGAGTTTCGCAATTACCTAATGTATTTTATTTTTAGGATTCAGGTGCCAAAAGGTGTTTTCTCAGAGTACACCTGGCAAATTGCACAAAATGTGTTCTGAATTATGACTGCGCAGGAGCTTAGTGCTTCTTAAATGTTCTGCCACTTCCCAGCAATTCGGCGGCAAGGATGCCTACAAAAGCCCGATCTGCGCCATGGATGGCGCATTAAGGGCGATTGCGTCCCCTTCTCAATAATCTTCATCAGAACATTCTAGAAGCACTTAGATCCGTAGCTTGGAACTATGAAGAATACATTTTGTGCAATTTGCCTATACCCAAAGGGCATACCATAATACATGCGCTCCGCACGGGAAATCAAGGTATACCCAAAGGGCATACCGTAATACATGCGCTCCGCGCGGGAAATTAAGGTATACCAACTAGAAAATATTACTTTTTACACCCGAATCCTATCTTTTATTTCCCAGACAGATATGCTTCTTCCTGCGCGATCACAGCTTCCATCGCCTGCTTCCCAGGAGCTCCGATCGTATTGCGCATTTCCACGCAAGTTTTCATACTGATCGCATCGTAGATATCTTCCTCAAATGCCGGCGAAATCGCCTGGAACTCCGCAAGACTCATTTCATCCAACGAGATATTTTTCTCGATACAGTACAATACCAATCTGCCCACGATTCCATGTGCATCCCGGAAGGGAATCCCATGATTCACCAGATAGTCCGCCGCATCCGTCGCGTTGGTAAATCCATGTTTTGCGCTGTCTTCCATTCTTTTGTCATGAAACTTCAACGTACGTAACATTCCTGTGAATAAAGCAATACACTCTTTGGTCGTGTCAATCGCGTCGAATACAAGTTCCTTATCTTCCTGCATATCCTTATTATATGCCAAAGGGATGCCTTTCATCGTCGTTAAAAGGGACATCAGCGCTCCGTACACACGCCCCGTCTTCCCACGTATCAGCTCAGCGATATCCGGATTCTTCTTCTGTGGCATAATACTGCTCCCAGTACTATATGCATCGTCAATATCCACAAACTGGTATTCATTGGAATTCCAGATGATCACTTCCTCCGAAAAACGGCTTAGATGCATCATCATCGTTGACATTGCAGACAACAATTCGATCAGATAATCTCTGTCCGAAACAGAATCCATGCTATTTAATGTGGGACCGTCGAATTCCAGAAGCTGCGCCGTATACTCTCGATCCAACGGATACGTCGTTCCCGCAAGGGCGCCCGCCCCCAACGGACAAAGATTCATACGTGCACGAATATCTTTCAGACGAAGTCGGTCACGCTTAAACATCTCAAAATATGCCCCCATATGATGGGCCAGTGTAATTGGCTGCGCTTTCTGTAAATGGGTAAAGCCCGGCATATAAACTTCCGTACTTTGCTTCATAATCTGCAAAATCACTTCCAGCAAATCTTTCAGCAGTTCATCCAGCGCTTTGATCTCGTCCCGCGTATAGAGCTTCATATCCAAAGCAACCTGGTCGTTTCGACTTCTTCCCGTGTGAAGCTTCTTGCCTGCATCCCCGATCCGTTCAATCAACTTTGTCTCCACAAAACTGTGAATATCCTCATATTCTTCTGTAATGTGCAGAGTTCCTTCTTCTACATCAACCCGGATTCCTTCCAATCCCTCAATAATCTGATCTCTTTCCGCTTCCGTCAATATTCCCTGCTTCGCCAGCATTTTTACATGCGCGATACTGCCGCGGATATCTTGTTCATAGAATTTCTGATCAAACGAAATCGACGCATTAAACCGATACACCAATTCATCCGTTTCTTTCGTAAAACGTCCGCCCCATAATTGAGCCATCTCTCTCCCTCTTTTCATCCTGAGTCTAAATTTGCATTTGTCAAAAATCCCTTTTGACCCCAACATCTTGTTTATTAGTTTATCACAAGAAAAGAAAATCTGTCTACATGCATTTGGCTTAACTTTTCGCTCGATTTTTCCGTTCTCTTAACGAAAATTCACAACCACAGTAATCCTGACGATACAAACCATACACGCCGGACAATTCTATAGAACGCCGATACCCGTCCCGTTTCTTAAAATCAGAACACAAATATCTCACCCCGCACTTCTGTCCGATCTCCTGTCCCAAGGCATTCAATACCTGCGCGTTTTTCATGGGACTGATGGAAAGCGTCGTAGTAAAATAGTCAAATCCTTCTTGTTTTGCGCATTCGGCTGCCGCCTGAAGCCTGAGCCGATAACACCGAAAACAACGTTCTCCTCCCTCCGGAATCTCCTCCTGTCCCCGAACCGCTTCATGAAATACACTTCTGTCGTAATCTCCCTGTTGAAAAGATACCGGATATACGCATGGCATTTCCTGAATCAACTTTTGCTGTTCTTCTACACGTTTCCAATATTCTGTCTCCGGAAAAATATTCGGATTGTAATAGAATACCGTAACCCGAAAATATTGGGAAAGATATTCTAGCACATAGCTACTGCACGGCGCACAGCAACTATGCAATAAAAGTGTGGGGACTTGTCCTTCTCTCTGCAATCGTTCCAAAGTCTGATCCAGGACTTTTTGATAATTCTGTCTTGTCCCTTCTACTTCTATACTTCTCACTGTCTTTATAAACTCCCTTTTACTTTTTTATAGTATACCCTCTCTCGTCGTAAATCACAACGAAAATCAAGTTAAGCCACACCTTTTATCCGAATGAATCATAGTTTAAGTATATATTACGAGAAAGGGAGTCTTTGCATGGAACCCATACTGGAACTGAAAAAAATTAACTATGCCTATCATAATATGGAAGGCGAGACAAAGGCTCTGTCCGACATCTCATTTTCCGTAGATAAAGGGGAATTCATCGCGATCGTGGGCCCGTCAGGATGCGGCAAATCCACCCTTTTGTCAATCATCAGCGGACTGATCGAACCGGAATGCGGACTGATCCGCCTCAATGGAAAATATATCAGAGAGAGTACTACCAACATCGGCTACATGCTGCAACATGACCATCTCTTTGAGTGGCGCAGCGTCTATCACAATGTCATCCTCGGTCTGGAGATTCAACATATCCTCAATGCTCGCACAAAACAAAAAGCACATGAACTTCTGGAAACTTATGGTCTCGGTCGTTTTGCAAATGCCAAACCTTCTGAACTTTCCGGAGGGATGCGCCAACGAGCTGCCCTGGTTCGTACGTTGGTTTTGGAGCCGGATATCCTGCTCCTGGATGAACCTTTTTCCGCTTTGGATTATCAAACACGATTGACGGTCGGAGACGACATCGGACAGATCCTGCGCAAAGAACACAAAACTGCGATTCTGGTGACACACGATTTATCAGAAGCGATCAGTCTCGCAGATCGAATCCTGGTTCTCTCCAAACGCCCCGCCACGATTCAGAAAGTGGTTCCCGTTATTTTTGATTTGCCTGACGATACACCGCTACAGCGCAGAAACGCGCCAGAATTTAAGTCCTACTTTAATCTGATCTGGAAGGAGTTGAACGAAAATGCATGAAGTATCCGCTGGACAACAACAATTCTTGAGTAATCGCCGAAAACACAAGAGAATCGTCTGTGTTTCCCGCACGGCAATCCTGTTGAGCTTCCTGTTTTTGTGGGAATTTTCCGCAAATACAGGACTGATTGATTCCTTCATTTTCAGTAGTCCATCTAAAATTGCACTTTGCTTCTGGGAAATGGTATTGGATAAAAGTATTTTTCTTCACGTGGGGATTACATTATATGAGACAATCCTCAGTTTTTTGTTTGTAATTTTTATCAGCATCGTGCTCGCCATTTTACTCTGGATGAGCAATAAACTTTCCGAAATATTGGACCCCTATCTGGTCGTCCTGAACAGTCTGCCAAAGTCCGCCCTTGCCCCTCTTCTGATTGTCTGGCTGGGAGCCAATCAGACGACGATCATCGTCGCAGGAATGTCCGTCGCTGTTTTCGGAAGCATTCTAAATCTTTACACGGCATTTACACAGGTGGACCGAGAGAAAATCAAGCTCGTATATACCCTACACGGAACCCGTTTTCATGCTCTATCCAAAGTCGTACTGCCGAGCAGTATTCCGGCCATCATCAGTACGATGAAAGTCAATATCGGGCTTTGTCTGGTCGGCGTCATCATCGGCGAATTTCTCGCCGCCAGAGAAGGTCTTGGGTATCTGATTATTTACTCCTCCCAAGTCTTTAAGATGGATTGGCTGCTGATGTCGATTGTGCTGCTCTGTATCATGGCCATGGGATTGTATGCGCTCATTAATCTGATGGAAAAACTGTATGCGAAATATTTATAAAAAATTAGTGCCCTTCATTCGCACCTTTCCAATGATAGGAGCACCTTACAAAACAATTCAGGAACATTGAAAAATAGGAGATTGAAAAAGGCTAGCACACGAAATATATCAAACATTCGTGTGCTAGCCCAGATTATATAAATTATCCTTGCTTGAACCCTTTCATCATGCGCGTAGACATCAGGCAAGTTTCTCCGTTCGTAAAATAGATGATTCGGTTTTTAACGTCCACTTCTTTTATGTTATTTCTATTGACCAGAAATGACCGATGACAGCGTACAAAATTGTCGTCCAACGTGCTTGTCAGTTCTTTCATGGTACCGAAAAATTCAATTTGACGGTCTTTCGCATGGAGAATGACTTTATGGATATTACTGGAGGTTTCAAAAAAGAAAATATCCTTGTAATCTACGCTTATTTTTCGTCCGCTGGTTTGGATGGTATAAACCTTATGTGTCTTGTTCGTCTGGAGCGTATAACGTTCCATTGCATGCAACAGACATTCTCTGATCTTCACTTTCGCTTCGGCAGGGTTATCTTTTAATACAAAGTCCATTGCCTCCACTCGATACTGAAAGGTCATGTAGCTTAGTTCTGAATGTGCAGTTATGAATATAATAAAACCACGGGGATCGAACAATCTGATTTGCTGTGCCAGTTTCAGTCCGTTCATATTGCTGTTCAGGTCGATATCGAGGAAATAAATACCTGTGTTTTGACTAGTCTTGACCTTATCAAGCAACACATAAGGGTCTCCCGCATCTAACACAAGCTGCATATCCAGTTCTTCCATCAATACGATATTTTGAATGATTTGTACAATATTCTGTCGCTGTGCGTCATGATCTTCGCATACAAAGATGTTCAGCATAAGATGTCACTCCTTTCTGGCAGCAAGTTCCATGTGCTGTATGAAACAACCGGATTGCATGGTCGTTTCCAGTAGCACATTGTCATAGGAACAAAGGATCTTCTGAACATTGGAAAGTCCAATTCCCTGATGTCCAGTCTTCGTACTAAAGCCTTTTTGTTTGAGCTTATGTAGTGCCACTCCATGATCTTGAAAGCGATTGTTTATAATGATGGATTCACCACCCTCATTTTGCATAATATTTAAGCCTATTTGTGGTTGTTGTGTCGCAAGCGTGGCTTCAATCGCATTGTCCAGAAAGATTCCCAGTATTCTTGCAAGGTCTACAGTATCCATCTCAAAAACGTCTACCCTGTCGGGAATATCAATCGTGACATCAATCCCCGATTCATGAGCGTAAATCACTTTTGCAGAAAGCAGACTTTTAATCTCCAGCACACCGATGTTGCCAAGTTGATTCAATTTGTAATCTCCTTGATCAATCAGATTCTTCGTTGGAAAAATTTTCTCTTCAAAAAATTTCTTTAATTCGTTCATATCACGATTTTCAATATAGCCAGATATAGAGAGCAAAATGTTAACGTAATCATGCTTAAATGAGCGCAAACGATTATACATGACTTCTATATTGTGTGTATAATCCTGTAAATCTTGCAAAGCTCTCTGCTTCGCCTCTGTCTGTATTTGTTCCAGATAAGAGCGGCGCATAGCCAGAAGCAAAAAAAGCATGACAAGCAGATACCCTGAAATATGCAAGGCATTATTATAGATCATTTTACCGATCGAGCCATTTTGTCCCGGAATCAAATCATCGAACAGATAGGTCGTGGTAAGGAGTAGCAATGCAGCGTCCATCAAATACCATGTCTGCGAAAGGCAAAATACACCTTTGCCTGACAACAACCATTTTCTAAGTAACTTGCCACAAAACAGGGTAATCAGATAAAAAAGTAAAATGTGCATCAGCCTGACACCGAAAGAAACATACTGCTGATTGATGAAAGGCAGAGGAATCAACATATGCAGAAGATTGGTCAAAACATTATCTATCACGATGGTAAGTACACATCCAATCATACCCATACAGACATTTTGGGATGCGCTATCCCGGTCGATGGCTAACCCATAAATACACACTGCTACTAGAATGCCGAACAGACCATACGGGATGCAGGACAAGAGCGTTACCGGCATTCCGGCAAGCAGTAACACCATATAAAGCACGGTAAAGGCTTTTAGGCCCATACGTTTTGGCCACACATTACAGATAGCAAGGGAAAGCTGAAAAAAAGACAGCATCATTTCAATTCATTCTTCCTTTCGAAATTTACTTCCCTGATTATACTGTATGTGATTCTCTGTATCAAGCATTGCTCTGCGAAAATGACGAATCCATGCATGCTTCGCACGGAAAAAAATGCACTTATTCACGAATCGAGGCATTTTATGACGGTTACGAGAGAATCCTGGTTTTCTCTGATATACTATCCTGCGATACATACATATTTGTTTTAGAAGGAGATATGAAGTTATGAAGAACTTTTTAAAAGGAGCTGCCGTAGTCGCAGTGGTAACAATTGTTTTAATAATCGTCAACGTGATCTGCAATATAAATGGCATTGATTTAGATTCGGTATCGACAGGTACCACATCCGCAATTTGCGCTATGTTTATTTATAACGGATTGACCAAGGATGATAAAAAATAAGAAAATATATTTACTTACTCTCTTATTTCTTCCTGGTATACCCTTTGTATACTGACACTATATTTTATGCAAATACCATTTTAACAAAAAGCAAATCCACACAACAGATAAAACAAGCGCTGGCAGCAAATAAAGCGACATATTTTCTATAATCGCTTTTCCAATCCAAAAAGAGGGAAGCGGGGATGCTGCATATTGTACATTTGATTTGATGAAAAATGGAATAGCCGCACCAAAAACAGGTAACATAGATAGCTTTGCTACCGCCATACCCTCCAGCTTGTTTGACGAAATTGTCAGAACAAGCAGCACCACAATCAAACCTTGTAAGGTTCCTCCTACTGCCAGTAATAAAATGGTAATCAGAGGGAGATCTGTCAGTTTAAAAAATGGTAATAAGATTATAGTTACAAAAAATGCAATAATAGCAGTCACACCAAACCGTGCAAATATGTAACCTGTTTTCCCCAAAGGCGTAATGAATAGATAAACGGCTATCTTTTCATCTGTTTCCTCCAAAGAAACCATTGCTGAAACGAAGCAGAACATAATGGGTGTCAAATTTGCAAATAGAATATCAACCAACTTATAATAGGGAGAAAGAATTGCCGCCATATGAAAACAACCCATCAAAATAGCATCTAAAAAAGGTATTGCAAATCGAAAGAAAAAGCCTACGAAAATTGGTGCAAGGCAAGACACCAACAACATCATATCCCTCCGCATCATTTCTATCATTTGGAAGAAGCTTAATCTGATTGCTTTCAAATTTTTCCACCTCCCATGCTATCCCACATTTTCAGGACACAAACTCTTGAAAGAATAAATAGAATTGTCATCATTGTTATTACGCTCAAAAAGCCTATTGTAGATGAAGAATGCCCTGAAATCATATCCATACAAACATTCATAGGATAATATCGGAACCATGCCGGAGTAATTTTAAACAGATGCAGCACGGCAGGAACAAAGCAAACGGCTTCGATTGGCACAGTCCACAATATAAACTGATTCAGACTTTTAATTTTTGTTGCAACAATGATTCCAAATAGTGTAAATATTATACTGGATATAAGCGTACCGAACAGTACGATGTGTAAATGATCTACACTTGCAATCAACGCCAAAATAGCTGCGACAACAAGTGAAATAGCAGACAGTGAACTAACTTTCGCAATCATGTACTCCACCGCATAGACAGGAGAAACTGCAAACACACACGGTGTATGCTGGTTCTTTTCCAAAAGGACAATTGCCCCCATGAAGAACAAACCCATGGATGCCGGATCAGAAAAAATCAAAATGGCCGCCGTTTTTTCCTGCCAGCGTTCGGGAATCATAAAAAGAATACTTACATAGATTATGGTCAGAACTGCATATAAAAAATAAAAACCGTATCTTGCCTGAAAGCGCATATCCAATAAAAACAAACTTTTCAACCTCATAACAGAGTCCTCCCCGTAATTTCCATAAAAATGTCATTTAAAGTTGGTTCATTGCTATGAATGGATTGCAGACGGTTTTGGACGATCAGACCTTTCAGCCGCTCATCAGAAGATATTCGTTCCAGGGGGCAACTTGCACTATGCTCCCCATTTTCAATCCATGTATAAGTTACGGTTGCTGCACCTTTTGACATAATTAGACTATGTGGGCTGTCAAGGGCGCATATTTTACCATTTACAATAAACGCTACCCTGTCACAAAGTTCGGCTGCATCCTGCATATTATGTGTTGTCAAAAGAATGGTTTTCCCTTTTGCCTTTTCCTCTAGAATCATATGCTTTATCATTCGACTGTTTGTGGGGTCAAGTCCGCTGGTCGGCTCATCAAGGCAGAGCAAAATAGGGTCATGCAATAACGCTTTTATAAAGTTTAAGCGAGATTTCATACCTTTTGAATAATCAGCTACACGTTTATTTGCATCTTGTTCCAAACCTACTAATTTCAAAAGTTCCTCTATCGGGCGTGGTTCTTTTTCATATAACGATGAAAAAAATTGTAAATTCTCTTTCGCTGTCAATTTTTCATACATTGTTGAAAATTCAAAATCAACTCCTATATTCTCATAAAATTGCTTCGTGCGCTTTTTACATTCAATCCCATTCACCAAACAAGAACCTTGATACGTCCTGAGCATTCCGATCAAGATTTTCTGCAAGGTACTTTTTCCTGCTCCAGATGGTCCTAAAAATCCAAAAATTTCACCCTTTGAAACAGAAAAATTCATTCCGGAAATAAAGGGATTTTTCGTGTAACTGAATGAAAGATTTTCTACTGTTATCATACTTACCTCCATTCTGTGTATTTTTTGCTAATAAAGTCTAACTTTAAGTGGTCACCTCAGGCATGGATGAAATGCTTTTTTCTCTTTTATATTTATACTATTTGACTTATTTTAATTTTATAGTCAATTTAAGGGATGTTTTAAGTCTGGCTGATTGCCAGACTTTTTAAATCATTTGTAATACAATACCATAAATCAACGTATACAACGCCTCATCATACTGTTCTTCACCAATCTCTGCTTTATGCAACGTTGCAAAATAGATTGCGTGGAATGCGGCACTGATGACCTTTATGTTCACTTCTTTTTTAACGGGGAATAGGGCAAGCATTTTTTCAATTGTATCCGTATCGTCTTGAAAATGCTCGTCTACGATTTCCCGCGGCAACTTACGCACAAGTAATTCCACCTCACCTACATCAATCAGTTTCAAAATCGGCATTTTCTCTGTCATTTTATAGAACTCAAATATCACATCAGTCAGCTTTTCCGCTGAAAATTCTGTATTGGCAATGCCGGAAATGGTCTGATACAGCTCACGATTGACATTTTCTTGCTGCTCCTGAATTACTTCAAATAAGAGCAATTCCTTTGATTTATAAAAAAGATAAAAAGTTCCTTTGGGGATATGGACTCTCCTGACGATTTCATCAACTGTCGTGCGGCGAACGCCATACTTCGCGAGACATTTTGCCGCTTCTTCTTTCAACCGCTTTCTGATATATTCCCGTTCCTGTTCTGAATAGCTCTTTGGCACTTTAATATCTCCTATTTGACTGAATCTATTTTTATAGTCATTATATGTGATTTATAATAATATGTCAATGCTTTTGCTCAGAGAGATTCTTTATATTTTTTCATTATCATTTTCTTCCGCCTCTTCTTTGCATCGCTCGTATAATAGCCGCTATCCCCAGAATTCCAAGCCAGAGGAGAGCCAGCATCATAACCAATACCGCAAACACATCTCTCGTCTCCACGCTTCTAAAAATCTTACTGTTAAGCGGTGTAAGAATTGCGACAATCTGCATCACAAACACAAGCAACGCCACAATCGTTTGCGCAAAGATGCTGGAATGATTTTCATAGATCTTCTTGAAAATCAGATAACATACGAATATCGTTACAACAACGTAGAGCAAAGCGCCCAGCACCTGTGTGTCGTCCAGAGAAACTCTTGCACTTCTAAGACCGACCAGTACTGCTGCCGGTATTCCTCCGTAGAATACCTTACGATTTGTTCCCATCCGGATTCCACCCATTTTCTGATCCAGTACCGCATAAAGCCTTCTCATTTCCGGTGTCAGTTCCTCGATCTCTGCGCCACGAAGTCTGTAGACACTGACAAAATAAGAATACAGTACTTTTTTAAGCTTCCTGTCTGCCAGAAGGTCCGCAAATCCAACGATAAACTCTGCCGTATGTATCGCCTCCTGATATTCCGGCTTTGCAAAGAAATTTTTCCATAACTTTACCTTATTACAATATTGAGGGGAAAATAAAATCTGTATCTCCGCGAGAGCTTTCAGCACATTCTCGTGGATTCTCTGGCTTTCTTTTTTCTCTCCCTGTCTCAGGGCGTCTTCAAAATCGTATCGGCTCTCAAAAGCCCCTGCAGTTCCCGAATCCTCTGCACTCTCCGGCTTCTTTGCGCTATCCCCTTCCCCAAAAGGTTCCCGATTATCTTTGAACCGAATGACTGATTCCGTCTCTTCTATTCTCTCCTTCGGCTGCTCCTGGGAATTCTGTAATATTTCATCAAAATGATAGGCCGTCTCTCCCCGTTCATTCTCAAATTTTCGCTCTGATTCCCCGCCGGAATGCCCTGGCTTCTGTCCGGGATGCGAATCCTGTCTAAAATGCTCCGACTCCTGTCTGGGATACGACGCTTCCTGCCTGCGGCCGCCACGACGCACTCTCCCTTTCAGAAGCGCATATGCCTCGTGAATCTGTTGAAATTCCTCCGGACTCTCCTCCGGATGGTATTTCTTCGATTGATTCGCATAGGCGGCCCGAAGCTCCTCCATACTGCATCCCGGCTCAAGACCCAAGATCTGATAAGCTCTCAGCTCGTCCATCTTCCATCCTCCCCTTCGTCTTCCTCATCCCATGCATCTTCTTCGTCCTCCCAGCCGTCCCACTCATCTTCCTCACCCTCATATTCCTCAAATTCCATCCTGATTTCAAATGGATCGTATGATTCCATCTGCTCCAACACTTGTTCCAAAAATTTCCTGTATTTCTTGATTGCCCTCTCCTCTTGCCTTTCGAGAAGACTGTCAAAGTAGCGGATGAATCCTCCCAACTGCTCTCGCATATAGGTGGGCGCTTCCTCGTACAGCGATTTCAGTTTCTCAAGAATCAGACGATTCTCCGATATATCTTTCGGATGCACTTTCAGTTTCTCCAGTTCCTTCGTACGTTTCGCAATTTCCTTCTCGTCCATACTCTGAGAAATGACCCTGGAGACCGTCTTTCCTGTAGATACCACCGTCATATCCGCAATCAAAATTCCATTGATATCATAAGTAAAACGGATATCCACCGCCTCCTCCCCCTGCTTTTTGCGAGGTACGGCAACGCTCATTTTCTCAAGACACAGATTGTCGTCCGCATAGGGATGTTCCCCCTGCAAAATGCGAATATCAATCTTCACCTGATGGTCGTGCGATGTATAGAAGCGTTTCACTCTGGAACATGGCAAAACGGTATTACGCTCAATGATCGGAGCCATATAGCAATGTTCGGGGTCCGATTGATTGACGATATCTGTTCCCAACGTAAACGGGCAAATATCCGTCAGCACATAGTCTTTTATGTCCTCGTCTCTCTCCTTCACCGCACAGAGAAGCCCCAGACCTCTCGCAATCATCTCGTCGCAATTTCCTACCACAAGAGGCGTCTGCCGGAACAAATGTTGTAAATAGGATTGTATCAGAGGCATTTTGCTGGAACCGCCCACCATAACGACCGCATCAATATCCCGAACCGTAAGACCACTGTCCCTCAAGGCATGCGTCATCACCTTCTTGATCTTACCCAAGATCACAGCGCTCTCCTCCATCAGCCTTTGATTCGTGAAGATGCTTCGATACGTTTTTCCCCCGATCACCGCCGTCATCTTTGCCTCGTCTTCCTCTGTAAGCTTTCGTTTGCAGAGTTCCGCCTGATGAAGCAGCACCGCATAATCCTTATTCGTAACGTCTCTTCTCGCCAGTTCGTGCTCTTTTAAAAACGCTTTCACCATCACTTCGTGGAAATCATCACCGCCCAAACGATTATCACCGGACACAGACAGAATCTCAACCATCGTATCAAAACACTCCACGATGGAAATGTCCAGTGTTCCGCCGCCAAAATCAAAAATCAGAAACATCTGCTCCCGCTCTGTATCAAAATAGGATGCCAGCGCCGCCGCGCTCGGTTCATTGATAATCCTGTTCACGGTAATCCCAGCAAGCGCTCCTGCACGTTTTGTGGCAACCCGTTGTCTGTCATGAAAGTAAGCCGGTACGGATATGATTGCCTCCTCTATTTCCTCATGCAAGTAGTTTTTTGCATCTTCTACGATGGAACGGATCACAAAACTGCTCAACTCCTCCGGAAGAAATTTCTTCTTCCCCAGGATTCTTCCCTCTTTTGTACCCATATCCTTTTTGAAAGAAGCCGCCGTAAGCTCCGGATGTGTAATCAATCGTTCTTTTGCGACCGCTCCCACGAGAATTGCTCCGTCTTCCGCAATGCTCACCACGCTCGGTGTGAGATAAGAACCGAAACGATTGGGAATCAGTTCCACTCTTCCATCACGAAACACTGCACCCAGTGAATTTGTCGTTCCCAGATCAATTCCTATCACTGCCATCTTTTCTCACCTCAAATATTTCCCCGCAATTTCCCGAAGTCTCTCCGGATTCTTCTGATACCAGGAATCAAACGTCGTATGTTCCGCTTCCACCGCCTTTCCCAGTTCTACAAAAAAGGCCGGCATCTCTCTCTGGAGTATCATCCCCCAGGACTCTCCGAACTGTTCCTTCCCTTCCTCATCCGCACCATTCACATGAAATGCAAACGCGGGTTCCACAACATCATTCACCCGCTTCACCGCACCGCGAAATCCTAGCGTCCCGATCTGATGCGCCGCACAGGAGGACGTACAGCCTGAAATGTGAATCCGCGGCAACACACCGTCCGCAAACTCCTGTTTTCTTACTTCCTCTATGATCTCTTTCAACGCTCCCTGCGAATCCCGAAGACCAATCTGACAGATCGAATTCCCGATGCAGGCAACCGAAGACTCAAACAGATTCTGCGCGCCGTCCGCCGTCGCTTCCAACACTTTTTTCGCTTCTGTTCCATTCAAATTGATGACATATGCTGTCTCATCTGGTGCGAGACGGATTTCCACTGCTTCCATATCTTTCACTGTTTGATACAATTCTGTCAATTTCTTCGCATCCGGGACGCCGCCCAATGGATGATAGACAACTGCATACAGGCCATCTTGTTTCTGCGCAACGATTCTCCTGTCGGAAACTTTCGTGCCATCCCCGGACTTCGCAACGGAAGGTACCGAAATCTCCATCTCCAGTTTCTCTTCTTTCACTTTGTTCAACTGTTCCAGATAAGCCGCTCTGTATCCTTCCTGCCCCAATGTTTCCTGCATATACCGGGTTCTTGCCTTCGCACGATTCTCATAATTGCCGTGCGCAAGAAAGGTCTCCACCATCGCTTTCACATGATAGAGCACATCTGACGGTGATACCTGCTTTGCAACCTTGACACCCATCCGCGGATTATTTCCCAGACCACCCGCACTGTACACATCAAAGGTTCCATCTGCCCGGGCAACAAACCCCAGATCCCGGAATGTCGCATGTGTCTCGTTCGCCGGAGAATTGGAAAATCCCACTTTGAGTTTACGCGGGAATTTTACCGTTTTGATAAATTCCATCAAATAATCCGAAACTGCTTCCGCATACGGTATCACGTCAAAGTACTCTCCAACTTCTACCCCTGAAAGCGGCGAAACCATCACATTTCTCGGGAAATCTCCGCCCCCGCCTCTCGTGATAATTCCCACTTCAAATGCCTTCCCCATGATTTCACTCACCGACTTTTCACTCAAATTATGAAGCTGTATCGTCTGACACGTTGTGAAATGCACTTTATCCACACCATATTCCGCTATGACATCCACCACGAATTTCAATTTCTCTTTCGTAAGCCTTCCACCGGGCAGACGCAGTCTCAGCATACTAGCCTGACCACCTCTCTGCGCATAACTCCCAAATCCGCCGGAAAAACTTTTATACTCCTTTTGACTCACTTCTCCCGCATAAAACTTCCTGGTCATTTCCCGAAATTCTGACAGATCCTCCCGAAATTCCTGTATTAACTGTTCTTTTTTCATATTCACTTCTCCTTTTCCATTTTTTAAGATAATCATTACCTTCGAAACCAACATACAAAAACCGTACTCCATCACAAAACTGATATCCGAATACCCAACAGAAGTAGTCTTTGCAACTCTTTCATACTTTTATTCGCCTTTCTCACATCCTACATCATGGTCAAATGTTTCGGTCAGTGATTTTATTAACTTCTCCATCTCCTAATATTCCTCAAACAATTCCTGTACGGATTCTTCGTCAAACTCTCGTATCCTCTTCAATGGGATTCCCGCTGCCTTGAACGCACGATCTTTAAACACATCTTTCTCTTTCGCCTTTTCCGTATCGTGAGAACGATCGTCCAACTCCAGCGCAAAATATACCTGCATCTCTTTGTCACACAGCACAAAATCTACATGCTTCTGTGAAATTTTTGCAAAATATTTCATATAATGCTTTTTATCCGTCACTTCCATCAGATCTTTCAATCCCACTTTGGGACAGATTAGCATCTCTCTTGCTGCCGCTTCTTTTTGAAGTAGTTTATAAAACTTGAATTCCCGTTTTGTGAGAAGCGAACGTGCCTGATAAGGATATCGTTTCTTTTGCAGATATCGAATCAGAAACAAAATTGCTACAAGAAACAAAACCAAAATACTCAGATAAAGTCCCCAACTTTCCTGCATCGTATTTTTCAATTTCTCCCGTTCCTTTTCCTCAACTTCCTATCGAATACTATAGAAATTTTTTACTTTGTATCATATACTATGATTTTAATATTATAACCCCTCTGTTCAGATACAACAATATATACAACTATATTTACAACTATAAAATAATAATTTCATATACTTAGAACTAGCTGTTGTGCCAACAACTTGGTATAATGATAGATACAAGATATTTACTTTTGGGAGATGATTTTTTGCGAATTGCAATTATAGATGACTTACGGGCTGACCGCGAACAGCTAACCAAAGATATATCCCGGGTCTTTGACACTTCCTTTTAACATCACAGCAACAAAGTCCTTTATTTAAGCCAACTATGGCTTATTTTTTTGTCAAATTTTTGAAAATAAGTAGTGCGCTTTTGTACGCTTTGTTG